>JALWRB010000076.1 GCA_027077875.1 Candidatus Heimdallarchaeota archaeon | reverse complement strand
AGCCTTGCATTGATTATGATCTCAGCTCTCGTCCTGAGCAGTCTGTACGTGGCTCTAATCGTTGATGTTGTCGAAACATCCCTTGAGCAAAAATACTACCAGAATGATCTGGTGATTGAATACAAAGAGGATGATTGGACGAAGATGGATGGATTTCTCCGAAATAGCACGGGAGTCAGTTCTTATTATGTCGAATTCTTTGCACAATTCCCGTTCATGGATGAGGGGGTACCTCCATTTGTTGAGGGTCTTTATGGATTCGATCCAAATGGGTTAGGGAACTATGCACTTGAATTTCCCAGACTTGATTGGGGTTGGATAGAAGGTCTGAGCAATGGGTCAATTGTCCTGAGTGATGACCTCAAGGAGTACTACCCGTTAGATGAGAACCTGACGTTTACTGGGGAGACATCCATTATCTCTCTGGTTGTCGCGGGGTTCGCTTCCCAACTCCGTGGAAGAAAACTCACTAATTCCGTGATAAGCTCAATAACAGACATGGAGAATATGTTAGAAATTTACAATATTGATCGTGTCGACATCACCTTTTATATCAACACCGTAGATCACCCCCGTGTTTTCCTGAATCAACTATTGAAGATATTTTCAGATCAGATTGATTACGAGGGAAAACTTGAGGATTCGTCATATGACATAAGCTCATCATTACTTTCTGCGATCTCCCCGTTAGCATTAATTATTCTCTTAATTGTCTATATCGGTATATCCATAGTAATGGTGTATAGAGATACTGGATTGAAGCTACATCAGGAATCCTTCGCAATCCATTTTCTGACGAATTCACGGGGTTTGAAGTTGTACTACGTCAAAGCCTATTTCTCCGTAGTATTCTCCGTTTTAATTGCAGTCGCCTTGTTCTTCACAGTGGCAGTCTGGGCCCTGGAGAGGGGGGCAGGTTTTGATTTCCGAATCGAGGAGGTCTTGAAAATAAGACCTGAGACCTTGTTTGGATACTCATTTCTGCTTTCGATTCCTTTTGCTCTATCTTTGCTCTATGAGTACTGGATTCTATCGAGGATGGACATCGCGATGGAGCTAAGGTACGCGGAGTGATTGTCATGAAGTTAAAGGTACAGAACTTGACCAAGGTGTACAACCATCCCGTCGAGGATGAGTTAAACTTCACTGTCCTCTCTGATATATCCTTTACCCTGGATCAAGACAATCGGCTGCTAGTCGTGATGGGAGAGAGCGGAGTTGGGAAAACGACATTGATCGAGCTTATCCTTGGAAGGATCAGACCAACAGCTGGAAAGATAACCTTCAATGACCTTGTGATTAATACGATGAAGGGGAGTAGGAAGAGTAGATTTCTTAGGCAGGTGGGATACGTGAACCAATTCCCCCAAGACACGATAGACTTCAGGTTAAGCCCTAGGGAGAATCTACTTCTCTTTGACTCCGAGGTAAGTGAAGCAGTTCTTGAAAAACTGGACCTGTTAAAAATTATGGACAACAGTATCACGAGCTTCTCCGGTGGAGAGCTGAGGAGGTTTATGGTTGCCAGAGAAATAGGTAGAGCACCCTCACTCCTGATCTGTGACGAACCCACTGCTCACTTGGATCAGATGAACCGTGAAATAGTCTGGAATATGATTCAGGAATACACCAGCTCTGCAGACTGTGTAACAATTGTGAGTACTCATGATCCTGAATTGAAGCACAAGAATACCATGGTCTTGGAAAAAAAGGGGTGGAAAACATGATAGAGGTAGAGATCGAACACCTTGAATTCAAGAACAGGGTGATCTTTAGTGACACCAACTTTGTATTCGACAGTGGAAAGAAATACATTGTGTCTGGTATATCGGGCTCTGGAAAGACCACGCTCCTCCACTTGATACTCGGAATAGTCACGGACTTCAAGGGGAGAGTCAAGATTGAGGGTGAGACGCCAAATGAGCGCACACGTAGAAAGATTGGATACCTTCTCCAGTCACACCCACTTCCACAGAATGAGAGTGTCAAGGAATACTGTACGTCCACTGCACGATTGAATGGAGTGGATAGGCACAGGGCAAAACAACTAGTTGGTCAGTACATGCAAATACTGAATATAGAAGACCTACAACGGAGAAAAATCCGTGAGTTGAGCGGGGGTGAGAAACAGCGTGTTGCACTGTGTGGTGAACTCTGCAAAGACGTCGGTATCTATCTCCTAGACGAGCCGACAGGATCGCTGGATGGGAACAATAGCAGGATCATCTACGATTCACTGTCCAGCTTGGAGGGCAAGTTGGTAATCGTTGTCTCCCACAGTCCGTTGTGGGAGTCGTTTGGTGAGAGAGTGACTATTCACAATCAGAAAATCTACCCACTTGACTCGATTTGAGCTCTCAACAATTAAGTCTCTCCTTTAGCAGAAGATGATCCAGTTCTTAATTTCAACCAGACTATCGAATTACTTGTTCGGTCTGGAAGTCTTATGGATAGAAAGCGTTTATATTTCTTGGCGCAACACTATTGTATAGTGCTCCAAGAAGAGATTGTAACAATTTTTTATGTTTGTAATTTCTGTTCGAAGAAAAGATTTGTTAAAGTAAACCACAGCTACCACATTGCGAAGTCCAGCGGTGGTCTGACCAGATACAACGATTACCATCTTTGCACAGAAGACAGATTTCTCCCGACGATCATATCGGTCGACAAGAAATATAATGTAAGATCACAGAAAAGTGGAGGAAGCGACAATTCGTCCTCGAAGCTAGGGATACCCCAACCCAAGACCAATTTCGAGTCGAAGGAACTCCTCAATCATGAGGAATTTGACACCGTGTTCGAGTCCTTCGAGGTGAGCTCCGACATTCTCAGGACCAAATATAGCTACGGAGAATTAGGAGACAACCCATATAGAATGACTTCTCCCACTGGTCTGTATACAATATCCTTTGCTCTCAATTCCAACTACGAGCAGTACATAGAGAACATTAAAACGAGGATAGAACAGCTTATGACCGCATTGGACATTGGGAAGAACATAGACCTTGTGGTCATCTCAACCCTGGTGGGCTTTATCGCAGAACATGCAGATCTCCCACCTGACTACGTCGACGAGCAAATCTGTATTGATATGACTCTGGCATCCACCATCTGGATGGGATGGACAAATGAGTTCTCGGGAAGCTACGTAGACCGACATCTAGTCAGACTCTTTGGTGCTGGCGGAATGCAAATTGCCCGGAAGATCATGCCGTACTACAAAGAAGGGAAGTACTCGCAGTTGGAGGTCGCACAAGAGACAGGTCTCAATATTGCATCAGTTGTCTCTATAGCCTTCATGATGGAGCTTTGGGGAGTTGTGAGGTATGTCTACAAAGACGACTCTCTCGTGGACAGGTGGTACGATGTTTAACTGGGTTAAAAACATCTTCTCGCGGAAAGAAGTGAGAGAGAAAGTTGGAACTGAGGACGTCTCGATGGGATTCCTCGATTATGTACAGTACCGTGCATCAGTTGAACTGTTCGAGAACTGGGAAAGGGGCAGAGAATTGAAGGAATCTCTAAAGAAAGGGATGAGTCGTGAGGAGGTCCTCTCCAAATTCTCCTCGGAGTACCTCGTGCACCTCCTCGACTCACTCGACTCCGTCACCCGTGAAGTAGGAATCTACCGCTTCGAAGGATACAACCCTGTTGCCTATGAATCAACGGATCCGAGAGTCCTCGGTGTGGAGGACATCCTAAAGTACATCCCTTCTAACATTGAGAATTGCTGTCGTTCGATGTACACGAAACCTGATGCATCTGTTGTATGGAACACACTCTTTGACGATGAGTATTTCGGAGTGCAAAGGTATGCTGATCTCGATGGTAACACTCTCCCCGACAAAGAGGAGTACCTTATCATGGATCTTGGATGTGGAAATGGGAACATGCTCCCAAGACTGGTAGAGATCATGGCCGGGAAGGAGAAGGACTTTACCATAATTCTCGTAGACTACGCCTCTATCCAATTAAATTTTGCTAACAGGAAGATAGACCGAACGATCCGGGAGGTCATTACAACGCTCAACAGTAAAGGAGTGAAAGCATCGATTGAATTCGTCAACGCAGATGTCATCAGGGAGATCTGGGAACATGGATCTGTAAAGGACAAGACCTTTGATCTCATAACCATGAATTACATGACAAGTTATATTGATGATGTCCCTACCCTCTTAGACAATGTTAGTCAGCACCTTTCTGGGAGTCTGCGGGTAGTAGATGCATTTGCTGAGCATCCTATGGCCAGAACGATGAGCCTAATCTTTATGGCCGGAGGAGACTTCAGAGGATTCCACTCTCGTGATGAATTTGTTGAGGTTGCTCGATCCAAGTTTTCAAAGATCGATGTCAGAGATTGGGGGATATTAGCAAGTAATGAATAGACACCACCGGTCAAGAACAGTCACTTATGTAGATCTTGATATTCTAAGTAAATGTTTTAATTAAATATTGGAATATTTTATAATAACAAATTGAATACCTTCCTCTTTGCCCTAATCAATAATTTGAAGACTTTGAAAATCTCTCATTTGATAATATCTAGATTTACAAAATGACATCAACAGTAACCCGTTTTCTGAGGTAATCAATGGGAATAAGGGTCCTGCTGTGAAATTTTGTAATCTATTGTGAGATCAAATGGGAGTGGGACCAAAAATTGCGCATAGTCCTTACTATACGTAAAGAATGCACCGAATAAGGCGCATGTCAAAGCAGGAATCGACGCTTTAGAGTTTGTAGAATGTTTTAGGTAGCATTTTGGATCTTGTCATGTGGTTCCCGAGCTAATGCTTTTCACTTAGTAGGATGACTCACATATTTCAATCCGTTTCCTTTCTGGTTATCACTCCAATCTTAGTCATCAACACTGAAAAGTATTCGAACTCCTGATTTGATGATCAATGCTTCCCTCACAACTGTGATTATTCGTCGAAATCTCATAAGAAATAACTATAGTAGTTCTTCAATCTCCGAATCAGTTAATTCTTTGTCAATAGTATCAACCTTCACTCCTAACAGTTCTCCTAATTCATATCTGTTGTCATTCCAATACAATGTCATGGCCTCAACAGAATTAAGGAGTGAAATCCTCCAAGGATCCCAATAATCCATATCTACTCTATCATCAAGGACAACAACTAATTGCTTCTCTGGTCTTTCAACTTCCCTAAAAGTGCTCTTAAAATCTACTGCTTTCAATAATTCCCGATCTAAACGAGAGGTGGCTACACTTTTTCCATGGGCAGATATTGTATCAAGACTTATCCCTGAATCAAAAACAAAATCTACCCTGTGCATTTTCTTATTTGCACTGATGAAATTCTGATTAATCAGAGGTTGAAGCCCCCACTTATGAAATGTTGTATTTACCTCTGAAGTGAATGTCGAATTAAATACCGTCATACTTTTCTTAATGTTCTTGTAGCTCTTTATGCTCCGTATTCCATCTGCTATATTTAAAATTGCAAGATTTAGCTCCTGTGGATTACTGACTAACTTGACAATTTCATCCCCCGAGATCTTTAACCCAAGCTGTTTTGTCAATAGTCGATTTAACTGTGCTTGTCGTTTGATTCCAGGATTAATTCCGTTTAAGTGTAAATAACCAAAAGATAGACCCATGTCAGATAGAATGATTTTACCTGTATCAAGCTGTTTAATCAAAACTCTGATTAGGTCATTGCTTGGATCCCTCATTGGTAGTGTTATCTCACAGGTCATTGGGTCGTATTGCTTAACCTCTGCAATTGACTTAAACCAATTGATGAAATCTGTCAGGACGTCATCGCATGATTCATCTTTCTCTGTCATTCTCTTTCTCCTCGTTATTCGAATATGTATAATAGTGTGACACAAATTTATAGTTTTTCATATTCTTCATCTCCATCATCAAATATTTCCAGTGTGGTTTGAAGTATTGGTTCTTTGTTATACTCTTTTGGAAGTATGTCTATATCTGGCTTGATTGATATTTTCCATTCTTTGAAGATATCCATAATTATCCCTTTAGGCTCTTTAGTCAAATCCACATCGTCAGGTACCCATGCAACATTATCATTGTACCCATCCTCAATAAAGTGTTTGTGAGGCGAATTCAGAGGTTGTCCATCAACCCCTAGATGTTTTGTCCCATTGTCCCACCTCTCAATCATTCCTTCTTTGTGAAGCAAGGTGAGCCCCAAATTATATCCATGCTTGTGTTTTGAATAGTGGCCTTTCAACTCTAGCTTCTCCAGAATCTTCGAACTGTCTTGTGGGTCTAATATAAATAGATCTGAAGTAAGTTTCCAACTCCTCACTAATCCAATTGTATTCGTCTTTTTTTCGCTCCAACGCATTTCCCTCAGAAATTTCTCCACTTCCAAGTAATGTTCAATTTCTTCCCTATCCATTCTTCTTTACTCCTTTATTCTGATAATGTCCCAGATGATCTCCCAGTCCCTTTAGTGACTTTTTCACAATTCTCAGATCGGTTCGAGTATCCTCAATTTCAGATGAAACTTGATTCAGGAAATACTGCTTAATCATAGTTTTCACTGCTTGGGGTTTGCAAACATACTTCCACATTTTACAATCAGAATATTTTTTCTCAATATCTTGATAAACAGTTACATATAGCGATCGCCTTGCCTGCGACATACTGTATTGCTTTGTTACTTCTTCATTTAAATGGGTGTGTAGTAATTTGGCTCGATGTAACAATGTTATGTTCGGGGTGATAGATTACGATATGTCGTCAGAACAACTGTACAGAATAAGAAAATATATCGGGTTTTTCCTCAATACCATGGAAAGACTAAATGTCAAGGTGGGGTATTGAATAAAATCTCTGTCAGAAATGATTGTAAGTCCAAGACTTAACGTCAGTTCGCTTGGTTCATGCTTGAGACAATGACCAAGCTGTTAAAGCTTTGGGTTGTCTGTGATGTGAGATTCCAATTTTCCTTCCCCTACGTGTCAGTATTTTCTCCCCGAACCAATGGATTGTGATATGCGATGTTCTTAATACCTTGTGGGACGACGATTATGCTAAATCCCGAGTCGTAGATGGGCCTCACGGTCCCATTCAACATGTCCTTGTCCATGTAGACTCTCGCTATTGGAACTGCTCCCCTGAGTTTTTTTCTGAACTCGAGAACCTCTGTGAGGTACCTAACGTTTTGGAAATCCCAGAATATTGCACTGACCTGCTCCGCCATTGTTTCACTCTACAACTGACCTGTATAAAAACTGGTGATTTACTTCTCGAATTTCATCCAAAGGTTGTGACCTATGTCATCTTATTCAGAAGATGTTCTCTTCTCTCTCGGGATTGACAGGGTCTTCCAGTCCTTGTGCTCCAGGTGCTTGACCAGCATGATCAACTGTCCCATGTGCTCGGAATAGTGGGCTAGCTGCCTGTTGAGTGCCTCCACAACTGTGTGCTCCTCACCTCTGATCGTGATCTTTCGTAGCAAGTCGTCGACCGTGAGTGAGTCAAGAAGTTCGAAGAAGGTACTCCACCCCCTCTCCCACATCTCCATCACTTCCTCCTTGGTGGGTTTATAGTCTGCGTAGAATTCGGTGGGCCTGTTTCTACTCTCCTTCTCTCCGTCCTCCGTGAAAAAGTTGGTCCATCTTGAGACCATGTTTCCTGAGAGGTGCCTCACAAGTGTGGCCACTGAGTTAGACTCTTCGTCTAGCATGTAGGTGAGTTTCTCCTCATCCTTCAGCTGGTTGAGTGTCCTGTCTCCACGTTCCTTCATGGTGTGGAACTGCTTGCGCGTGAATTCAAGATAGTTTGATCCTACCATTAAGGTGAAGAAGAATCGGTGATTGATAAAGGGTCGGTATTGACTTGGCGTATGGATAGTCTCTTTCTACTCCCGGGTATTTGTGTTAGAATGACTCGTTAAGGCTGCACTCTTGTCTCGGGAAGAGGGTATGAAGGGTGCCCAGTATGGGATTCACGTCTCCGTAGCCGAGGTAAACGAAGTCCTCGGGACTGTGGGTGCCGTATACAAGTGCAGAGAGTCCTGAAATGGATACACAAGCCTCCGCTTTTCCTCCCTCTTCGACCTCGAGTTTTCCATTGACAGATCTGAGGGTGAATACCCCCTCGTTCCACGGGCAGTACTCGTCCTCTACTTTCAGACAGACCTCTCCGAAACCCACGCCTATGCCACTCAGACCTCTGATGTCCACGACTCTGCCCATTGGAGCGGAGACCCACGACCAGCTCTTCAGCTCCGCTTTGAGGTCACACAACCATGTTGCGACATGTTGATCGGATCTGACAGGGAAGATGACGTTCTTCACTTGGTCGGTATGCCTCCCCATCCAGTCGAGGAGTAGGTACTTCGCAGTGCTGTTCATGGTGTAGAAGTGCCTGACCTTCATCTCCCCCTCAAATCCAGAGATGGTATAGGTCATGAGTCCAATCTCCTCTCCTTCCTCGTCATAGGCGACAGCGATCCACCTAGGGTCTTTGGACATCTCTCCGATTCTTAGATCTGAGAAACTGACAGCAGAATGCCTGTGTCCTATGTACTTCTTGACAAATTTCCTGTATATTTCTATTTCCGTCTCTGTGCTGTATCTTACTACCCTTCCCTTTGGAGCTACTCGAAGGGATTTTCTTATCTTGGCCGGATCGATATTTGCATTCTTCATCTGCGGGAAGACGCAGTAGCCCATCCTCTCGTAGAAGCTTTCCCGGAAGGGATAGAGTGTGCTCACAGCATGCCCCCTGTCCTTCATCCTCCTGAATCCCTCAGTCATGAGTTTCCGGACATACCCCTTCCTTCTAGCCTGTGGGTATGTGACGACACTTGCTACACCGCTCATCGGGATGACCTTACCCCTTATGTTCTGAACCATCGGAATGAAGGTCGCTGTAGAGACGATCTGATCTCCCTCGAAGATTGCGAGGACGAGGTCCTCTGTCCTGAATTCTCTTCTTTCTCTATACCTTGTCTCGTAGTCTGCTGGGGAGTTTGCGAAGGCATACCTCCCCATGGCCTGAGCGAGAATCCTCTCTTCACCACCAAGCTCTCGAAGCTTCATCTTGTCTTCGTAAGTTCATGAGCTATTATAGTCTTTGTACAACCTCATCGGGAAAATTATGGTGTATAATCACGGTGATGGTTTGTCCAGAAATCGTGTGATTCACAATGTGAAGTCTTATGTTTAATCGACTAGTATTCATCTTTGAGCTTGTTCTTTGCTCGTATCAGTGCATCAGCTTGTTGCTTCTCACCCAGTTTTAGAATGATATCCAATTGCTCCTTCAGTTGCTTGATCTCCGACCTTATCCCCTCTATATCGCTTGAATGTGTAGGTTGTTTCTGGTAGAGTAGATCTACGAGCTTCGCATTCTGCTCAATAAGTACATCTTTCTTCACGAGCTCCTTTTCGAGGAATTTCACGACTGTTTCGATGGAGTCTACCCTCTCCTCCAGCTCTGGGAGATTGACTGTAGAATGTTTATCAGAGACCGATTGTTCCAGCTCACGGTACTTCTTGATGAAGTTGGAGATGACTCGCGAGTAGCTGTTAACACCTTGACGTTTCTTCTCCTCTGCGAGAAAATCATGATCTGACCGCGAAAGAGCAATGGTGATATTCTTCTTCTCAATCTTCAAATTGAATATACTACTCTGGACCGTCTAAAAAAGATTACCCAAAGGGCAGTATGATTTGTAAGAATTCATGAAATTTCGTGTAAACTTGCTTCGTCCACGATCATATATCTTTTGTCGGCAGGAGGTTTATTTATTAGCAGAATAATGTTGCCAATTCCTCCGAGAGGTCAAGTTGATTTTCCTCCTTGTTGTCACATGTGGGCGATGGACATACCCACCGAATAGTTCCATGTAGAAAACTGCTGGATACCCCAAGGAACTCATTGTACCTCGCTGCAGTGTGGTCAGAGTGGGTGTCAAGAAGTTGTTGGATACGTGTAAGGGGGAGCTGTGCGTAGCACATTGGACATGTCCAGTTGGCTAGAAAAGACCTTGCCATCTTTTGGAGCATAGCCTCCATCGATATCGTCCGACATCTTGTGCACTTTGCCTCCAAAGAAATAGTAATCTCACTCTGGGGGGTGCCACAGAGCGTCATACCATCATACCCAACCTTGTGCTTATAGCGGGATACAGAGAGGAACTCTAACTGTTCATTGATAACTAGTTGCAGGTACTCGCCAACTGACAGGTACTCGTACCGAGCAACGAGGTTATCCTTCAGACCTCCGTTCGAGTTAATTTCATCCATGTAAGAGACAAATTGAGTTATTTCATCGTTGATAAGTGTCTGGAATAGCTTGAATCCGTAGGTGTGTGCATATTCTCTAGCAGTTAGCAGGAATGCTCTACCTCGCTCCTGCTCGTTGAAAACAAGAGCAATCCGGGAAGCCAGCAGATAGTTCTGGATTATCAGCGGAAACATACCCGCAGCCTCTGATACCTCCTGTACCTTCTCAATATGGTCTGTTATCTCTCCTTTGATACGGAGTACCATGTCGCTGTCTGTATCTGGAGTTTCTAACTTTCTCATAAGAGAAGATATCTTGAGGAGGATTATCTGGGTTGCGAGGTATGCATCGGACACCTCGGTCAAAGTGACATCTTTTAGCAGATCTGCACTTTCTGAAAACTCCCTTCTATAGTTGAGATTATTCACGCGGGAGATGAGTAATCTGTACCGCACTGCAGGATTTCTAAACTCTCGGTTTATATCTTCCAATTCCGAAATGAATCTCTTTAGCTGCTCTTCCCGATCTATACCCTTGATCTGACCCATGTCTCTGTGAGTTAGAACCCTCACCAACTCGAATAAAACCTCGGTCTCATTCATTCTATTCTTAGATTTTCTGTAGATGTTCCATCCTTCTAAGTACCTCTGGAAAGCGAGCTCTAGTTTGTTCTCATAGAAATGGATCTTAGCCATTTCAACATAAAATGCACCCTTCTGGAGAATAGAATCGTATTCGGTAAGGATCGCACTAAGTTCATCTAACCGGGACTTAGCAGATTCAAGGTCACCTTTCAGGACATAGATCCGTATTATGTTGACTAGTTCAAATGATATCCCCTCCGGGCTATGGAGCTCCTTCTCCAGCTGAAGGGACTTCTCAAGGTACTCTAATGCAATGTCCAATCGAGCAAGGTACCGGTACGTATTTCCGAGGTTGTTGAGAGCTATGGACATCTGATTCTTTATTCCCACCTTCCTGAAGACATCGTACGCTCGTTTAAAAATTGGAAGGGCCTTCTCGTGCTCTCCGGTGGTTGTATATGTCGCCCCTATCCCCGATAAACCAGAACCGAGAATAACATCAAAGGAATTCTGCTCCGCGATCACTACGGCCTGTTTAAGAAATTTCAGCGCTGTACTATGATCCCCTGTTACGTTGTAGGTGTTCCCTAGGAATAGAAGGGAGTTAGCGTACTTGTATGAGTTTCCCAACCTTTTGCTGGACTCTACTGCTGAATTCGCTAATTTTATCGCTAAATCCAGCTCACCGTTCTGCCGGTAGTACCTTGAGATTAGCCCCTGAATTGATGGGATGAAATCAGAGAAATTTAACTTCTGAGCAAGATCGAGAATTCTCTCTAATTGAGGGAGGATGCTCTCACCACCTCTTACTACTGATATGTATCCAGAGGTGTAGGAGATGACAACTTGGGCGTAGTCACCAAGTGTTCTGTTGAGAAATTCCTCATGAATTCTTCCTTCCTCAATACACTCATCCCATTTCCCCGTGATGAGCAGTAATTCAAGCCTTGCCAATGTGAGATATGCTCTACTTGTATCGTTCAGATCATCGATAATACTCTCCATCTCTTGAAGTTCCTCGGTTGCCTTGTGGATATTTCCCAGTATGACTGATGATCGGAGGACAAGATACCTCAACTTGAAGTATCTATTTAGATCAATCCCGTTTACTAGTTCAGTGTATTCTGTTGAAGCTGAAAGATCGAGCAATTGAGCGTACCTTCCCGCTCTGTAATGCTCGTGAATCATTTCAACAACGTTGATATTACCGGTGATACGTGTTTTTATTCACAGATCATAATAAACATATGGAATTTCACGTATTGTACTACACTAGTCTTCTGGATTTTTTCTGCCCCAAGACGATAGAAAACTGGCAATCAGACCGCGCAGATAGGGGTGGGCTGGGTCACATGCGAAATCTATCCTCTATTTCCGCGAATTTATCGGTAATCTACACGAAAGGATATATCAAGTAAAGCAACTCCGAATAGCGAGTGTCTATGGAACTGATAAGCGGAAAGGAAATATCGGGACAGATCTACGAGGAGATCAAGGAGAGATTAGCGAAGATTGAAGGCGACAAGCCGAACCTAGTGGTCATCTTGGTTGGGGACGACCCTGCATCACAGGTCTACGTTGGGATGAAGGAGAAGAAGACAAAGGAGCTGGGGATGCGGGGACAGGTGTTCAGGCTACCCGCAGAAACAACACAAGAGGAACTGCATGAGAAGATACAGGAACTCAATGCTGATCCTGACGTCAACGGGATTTTGCTTCAGCTCCCACTTCCCAAGCATCTTGATGCCAAGAAAGCGATAGAACATATCTCTCCGGACAAGGACGTGGACGGTCTCCACTACGTCAATGTTGGAAAACTCCATCTCGGAGAGGACTGCTTCATCCCCTGCACCCCATATGGCATCATCCAGATGCTGGAGAGGAAGGGGGTCGAGATAGAGGGTAAGCATGCCGTTGTAATTGGCAGATCCAATCTAGTCGGAAAGCCCATAGCTCGGTTGCTCGAACAGCGGAACGCGACTGTATCGATCTGTCATTCAAGGACCAAGAACTTGGAGAAGTTCACGCTCGACGCCGATATCCTTGTTGTCGCAGTCGGTAGACCGCAAGTCATCAAGGCAAATCAAGTGAAGGAGGGGGCTGTCGTCATTGACGTTGGGATCAACAGGGTCGACGGAAAGCTTGTTGGTGACGTGGACTTCAACAGCGTCAAAGAGAAGGCCTCTATGATCACCCCCGTTCCAGGAGGGGTGGGACCCATGACTATCTGTATGTTGATGTACAACACCGTACGGGCTTACGACATACAGAGAAATTGAATTGGATCAATGGCAATAAAACTAGTTGAAATATCAAAATTTTCCGAGTTTTGGTGCAATCATA
The DNA here is from genome assembly GCA_027077875.1 of Candidatus Heimdallarchaeota archaeon. Lineage (GTDB taxonomy): Archaea > Asgardarchaeota > Heimdallarchaeia > Heimdallarchaeales > Kariarchaeaceae > S139-21. The sequence goes on along the minus strand of JALWRB010000076.1, from coordinate 15,574 downwards.
TTCGCAAAAAAGATAAAGGGTCAATCTCAGTTCGATTAATTCCATAAGTGGTCTCATGAAATACGACAATATCATCGAACTTATCGGAGTCTGGAAGATAGATGAGGCCATCGAGGAGATCGAGAGACTCCCTGATGACGATGATATGCGCTATCCCTTCCTCAGTATGGCTTACGACCGAAAGAACAAGTCAGAACGGGCGATGAACTATGCCAATACGGGCATAGAGATGGCAAGGTTGACCGAGAATACGGAGTTGCTCATGGCCTCTTTGGCTGCTAAGTTCTACGCGATGTGGAGAGCCGGGTATCACGAAAGTGTGGAGATAATCTACACTGAGATGGTTGATGAACTTGACAAGATGTACTACGACACGGATGAGATGAGGTACTGGTACGCCATGATTCTCCACGTCAGAGCGACTGCATTGTACGAGAGAGGGGAGTATCCGGAGGCGAAGAAGAGCTTCGAACTTTCCCTGACAATACGGAAGAAGATTAAGGATATTAGCGGACAGTCAGCAAGTACGAACAATCTGGGGATGCTCCACTACTATCTAGGTGAATACAATAAATCCTTGGAGTACTTCATGCAGAGTGTGGAGAATGAGATGCTCCTTGGCAATCCGAAGGGACTCGCAATTACCTATTCAAATATCGCCGATGTCCACCGGGCAGTCGGAGAGTATAATCTTGCACTAAAGTTCATGAACCTCGCCTTGGAAACCACGGTGAAGAATCCTATAGGGTCCCATTACGAAGCTCATTTTAACCGGACATTGTCTAAGATCTACTGGTTAAGGGGTGAGTACGACATGGCACACAGCCACATCCAGCACGCATTGAATTTGGAGATTGAGCTGAAGAACAAGCACAAGCTTATGGAGACGCTATATCTCATGATCATCATAGACCTCGAGAAGGAGGACAGGGAGGAGGCGTACAAGCTCTTCAGCATGATGAATGAACTTGAGCCATTTGAGCGAGGGAGTACGTCCTACTTCTATTTCCGGGTTGCAGAGGCTTCCATAATAAAGTCAGAAAACCGCCTGAGGGCAAAACTCAAGGCCCAAGAGATGTTTGAGGAGATCCTGAAAGAAGAACCTAAGACCTACGACCTGTTTATCTACACCGTGCTCAACCTCGTAGAACTCCTCTTCCTTGAACTGCAGTCATACGACAATCCCGATCTCCTAGATCAGGTGAAACTTATCGTCCAGCAAATTGAGACAATTGCAAAATCTCAAAACTCAACACCTCTTAAAGTAGAGGCACTGCTCCTGAAGTCCCAGGTGTCATTGGTAGAACTCAAAATGAACGAGACATTCAAGCTTCTTGATGAGGTCAAGGAAATCTGTAGAGCAAACGAGTTCACAACTCTGTACAGCAAGGCTGAGACTATTCAGCGCAACATAGAGGAGGAGATTGAAAAGTGGAACAATCTCTCAAGATCGAATGCACCACTGTTTAAGCGGATTTCGGAGTCGAACATCATCGAGTACCTACGGATGGTAGGGAAAATCATCAGTTGAATTAAAGGGAAGTCTCGCCTAAAATTTCGGCACTTGGACGAGAATACCGCGAATGTAGTGTTTATTTTAAATAATTCACTTCACCCTGAGGTTACGTTTAATGTTCGAGAAGTACCCAAACCCTATTCGAATGTTCAGTTCAAAAAGGGACGAGTGGTTCCTCCAGACTCTGGAGAAGCTCGAGGTTCCTGTGAACTTATTCAGTGACATCAGGGACTCCCAAATTACACAACTCTCATTCGGAATCGAGAGCAGTAAGATCAGGAGCACCAGAGGGAAGAAGAAGAATCAGGATGAGGCATTCAACCTCTACACCAGAAGTACGCTTGAGAGTTTCCTCCCCAGATTCGGTCTGTCCAAAATGGTCAGAGAGTTCATGGCGGAGAACGATTTGTCATTTGAGGACCTCAAGGAAGACTTTCTCTCACACCCCAGTATTGAGAAGTTCAGAGAGCTGGCGAGAAAGCCCATTGATTGGATCGACGTCATTCCACAAGAGAGGATGGACGAGAGCTATATCAACATGTCCGAAGTCATCTTCGATAATTTCCTGTCCTTGGTGTTGGACAAACTTGAAATTGAGGATAAGTCCCCCGAAAGTATCCAGAAGGTACTTAAAGAGAAGTCTCCACTCCTTGAGCAGTTCCTTTTCCAGACCTTGAACCTTGATATCCTCAGGGCACTGAGGGAGAAGAAGTGGAAGGAGGGGGACAATGATACCCGTATTATCGAGCAGAGCCCCAAGGAGGGTGAGGTCGTTGAGGAGGATGACAAACCGAAGAGCTTCGAGCTTACACATGGGGACTACAGGGGAAGGAGCAATGTCCTCTACTCATTCATCCTCGAGCTGATCTCCTACTTCGAGGACCCCAAGAACATCCCTGCTGTGGAGAAGGACGACGAGGGGAAGTTCAAACCAAATCAGGATCCAGTGCCGGGTACGGAGAACATGCCCATAGCACTGACACTGGAGATGCTCTTGTTCAACCCCACTCCGAACAAGGACTACCTCGTTCCCGTTCAGGCCCATATGAGACAACTGGCCAAGATCTCTGATGAACCTGAGAGCTTCTTTGAGATCCTCAGCAGAACGTATCACGCACTTGCCTCTGGCATCCTCATCCACTCCAAACCGTTCAAGCCCTTTGAGAAGCACTACAAGAATCTGAACAAGAAATTCTGGAGGGCACTCAACGAGGTCGATGACCCAGAGGCTCTGATTGGAGTTATTTGGATGCAATATCTGCACATGAACACTATTGCCAACCAGTACAAGGAAGCAAGGGAGCACATCACCAATACCTTCGCGAGATTCGAGCATATCTTCTGGCAGGCGAGTGTGATGTTCTTCGGTAACAAGAAAGCCTACGAAACCCCATTGGAATTCTGGAGTGAATTTGCCAAGCTAGACAATCTCCAGCTTCGCAACGAGGATGATGCGGTCAAGATTTTCGCTCGCTTCAAGGAGTTTCTTGAAGAGGCAGGTTTCGACGATGAAGAGAAGGCATCGAAGCTGGACATCATCGAAATAGACCGCCTTTCAATCTACAAGAGACTCGCGTTCATTGGTCTCCAGTCTGCTGAGGGCTCGTACAGAGAGGATATCGTCAACTACATCGACAAGATGGATGAGATCTTGAAGACGATGGAGGAGGAAGGTAAAGAGTACCCAACTACAAGCGGTATTGAGGGTGAAAAAGCCATCGTCAAGTCGCTTAGGGATTCTCTCACTGTCTTTGACACCAGAGCACAGAAAGTCGAGGCTTAAATTCTATAAGTTTTAATTTCCAATTTACCAGTACACATTGGTGACAGCTAGTGGGAACTGATGATTTTCTCAGGAAGAAGATGGAGGAAGCTGAAAGATTCGATGCTATCACCAAGGACTACGCAACAGACACGATCCAAGAGACTGACCTCGCCGTTGTGGTAACCTATCTCCAAGGAGTTATGGAAGGATACCTCTTCAAGAGGATAGACCGTCCGAGCTTTGTCACAAATGATGGTGATTCGGTAGTGCGCGTGACCAATGGCTACTTTATAGTGAAGCAGACACTCCTCTACGACCTGAGGGACAGGATGGTGCAGAAGATCCGACTAGATGCTGTCGCTGACTGTGCAAGATGTGGGGGCAGAACCTCTGCCAGCATCACCGAGGGATTGAAGGAGGTTGTAGCACTTTCTACCGAGAGCAGCGAGGAGGAGGATCTTGATCTTCGTCTAGAGAAGAGTGGGAGATCTGTGGTGATCAACCTGTCTTTCCGGGGAAAGCTGGGATCGATCAGGCGGAAGAGATTGGTTGAAAAGAACCTTGAGGTTCTGGATCTCATCATCAATAAGGACAGTGAGTACGCAGACTATGGGTACTTCTTCACCGTGCCAAAATGCTCGCTGTGCAGTGAGACCGACGGGACCAACCTCGCTATGGAAGAGGTCACATTCGAGGTCGCAGAGCAGATTGGCGATGAACTGTCCTCAGATGGTGGAGTGAATGAAGAAAGAACAAATCAAGAGGATATAGTGGTACTGGGTGGAGAACATGAGGATACGCAGTCCTTGAGTAATGAACAGTTCTACGAGATCTACGACAGGGTGATTGATGGACTGAAACGCGAGATCCCAAGGGGTAAGTACGTGGGGAAATCATTCCAATGGGTTATTACCTTCGCTTTCGACTACCTCGTCCAGCTACTCGAGACGAATGATCCCGAGGACGAGGTGAAGTACTTTCTTAAGGATCTGCTCTCGATGGGAAGGGAGATTGGTCTGGATCAATTTCCAGAACTGTTGGAGCTACAGGAGAGGTTTGGGTGGTAGTTATCCCCCGCCTGTTGGTGGGATAAGAACCAATTGGTGACCTTCTGAGAGTACAACCTGTTCAATTTCTGTGACATCAATGTTGTCACTGTTCAATGCGATCTTCACGCTAGGGGAAAGTCTCCCGTCTTTGAAAAGTATCTGTGAGAGCATTGGGTGCTTCCTTACGAGCTCCTGAAGGACATCCCATGCAGTTGCCTTCTCGTGCAAATCCAGCTCGACTACTCGGGACCCTATTGTATCCCTGATATTTGCGAAGGAACGGACAGTGATCTTCATTCAAGACAATTTCAGAAGTCGCAGATAAAAAGCCTAGGGCGGGTGTCTAAATTTGTAAATACTGATAAGGAATTGTTGAATTGTAGTTAACTTTGAACTATTTTATTATTCTTGAATAGAAGATACGAATTTTTGAATTTGAAAATTATTAAGGTTCATCTCGTATTCATACTCCCCTGGAAAACTTGATTGACCATTGTTATACATATTAACGGATGCATCAGGCTGATACCAAGCTGAGCGAGTATATGTATAAACTTCCAATTCAACATAGAGTGTTCGGGATACATCTAGGGTAAAACCTGGAGTGATGAGGTTATAAGTTCCATGAACATCAGTGGTACTAAAGGTAATGTAGTTGCTGGAAGCGATAACTTTACTGTTTCCCCCCAAGTATGTCAATCGTACAGTCACCTTCACATATTGATTAGGTCCCTCAAGGTGAGCACCTATATCAAAGGACACTGATGCCCTATAAGTTGTCCCACTAGTTCCATCATACCCTCCGCTTGATCCAAGTTTAGCAGTAGCAAATATAGTGGTGATTCTAGAATACCCTGTAGAAAATCCATTTGACTTTGCAACTACCCAATGTCTAACTTGGGCGTAAGTATCATCGTGTACAACAGACGAGGCTGTTGATTTGTCCGATTTCCATACATTGGTAGAGTCGTGTGCTCCTAGAAAGTCTCCAGTTTTTACTGAAGTCCAATAAGAAGCTTGAGTTCCTGCGAGCGATGAGAAAAAGATACTAAGGAGTACCATTAATCCCAAAGACATAATTTTATGACTTTTCCTTGCCATTGATTTGTTTTTTTTTTGAATAAATAAAGGTAACGTTTATTATTATCTCAGATGACAAAAATGTGTGATCGAAATTAGTAAGGTTAACTTTGCCTATGGAAAAATTGAGGTCTTCAGGGAACTTTCAATTAACATTGAGGGGAAAATCATTGGATTGATCGGAGAGAATGGAGCAGGCAAGTCTACCTTAGTCAAACTGATTTTTAACCTAATGAATGTTAACTCCGGTCACATTAGAGTTGATGGGATGGATGTGTGTGGGCAGAGAAATAATATCCTTCAACATATGGGTGTGATGTTTGAGCAGCCTTCATTCCCAAGCTGGTATGCACTATCTGATTTTTTGGAGTACGTGGGATGTCTTCGGGGATTATCCCAAAAGGAAGCAAGGGATGCATCACGGTATCTACTAAATAAGTTTAATTTAGAAGAAAAATCACAGAGTAAATTTCAAGCCCTTTCTGCAGGGATGAAGCAGAAATTTGCCATTGCAGTAGCCTTAATTGGTAATCCGAAGTATGTATTTCTTGATGAACCTACCGCAAATTTAGATGTATCTGCACGATCTGAAATTTTGGATTATATTCATGAGATTGCTTGGAAGAATGACATGAATGTGATCATCCTCAGCCATATTCTTCATGATTTAGAGAAAGTTTGTGACCGAGTAGTTATTCTGCATAACGGTAAAATCAAAGCAAATTACTCGATGAGCAAGATAGTTGAGAGTAAGTTCATCCGTGAGTATGTAGTTAAGGTTCTTCCACCAGTATCTATGTCAGACGTAATTTGCAAGTTGAAAAAAACGGGGGTTGAATGTATAGTGCAGAAAGGAATGCTGGTTGAGTTTAGCCTAGTCGAACATTCTCAACTACTTCAGCTCACTGACCTAAATCCAACACCAAGAAGAAGTCTACTTGAGCAAGTTTTTATGGATTCAATAAGGAGTGATTAAAAATAAATCTAGGGAATTTAATAGTCATCACCTTCATACTATCACTGAGTGTAAATACAATGATAATCTATGGATATTCAGAACAGATCCAACAGACCAATAAATTTACAGAAAGTAATTTTACAATGGATTTCTCATTCGAGGTCTACAAAGGCACTCAAATATCAGGTTTCGTGATGTCAAACATCTCACATTCAATGAGTATTGTCTTTTTTCCAGTTGAGGGATTTCGTGAGGTTATTTTTGCGGGAAGCATAGAGAGAAATGGTACATATGACAAATTCATCCTTTCGATGGATTTCTTGAAGGGGGGTATACTTACTTTGACGATTAAACCGGACAAATATTTATCTATATTTAACTCTACATTTTTTGGCATTAACATCTCAAAAGACATCTCTCTTGCAAAGGTTGTGAATAATTTTTCTTCATCATTAATCTTTATAGCTCTTCTATTCGTCGCCTCAACAATTTTGGATCTGGTAAGGAAGAAGAGAGTTTCAAATTGGGATTTTTACGGTCGGGTAGAAAAGCCAAATGCCTTGTTGATCATGTATCCCCTTCTTCTCGAAATTTCAACATTTAGCTTCAGAATTCCAAACATGAAAGAGTACAATACACTTCAGGGACTATTAGCATTTGATATGTTAATGAGACCCTACTTTGTCTTTTTTTACTGGGCAATTATTTCACAAATCGGGTATTTTTATTTCAGAAGAGATGAACTCCATGTTAAAGATCAATGGGTAACTCGATTTGGTCGAGAGTCTACATTCAGGTACAGGACAATTAGGTCTGTAATAGAAATTTCAGGAATCGTTGTATTGCCTGTAGTGTATTACTATTTTATACATTATATTGGGTTTCTAGGGATATCCCCCTCATATGGTAACATATCACGTCTTCTTCAATTTATGGTAGTGATTATCGTTCCTACAGTACTGCAGATTTTTGAATACATAATGATCTTGCTTCTGATCTCAAATATCAGAGCTGGAATTTTCATCTTTTTTAGTATTGGAATAAGCATAGACTTTTTCATCTTAAAACAAGGAATGAATGTATACACTTCATTTTTGGGTTCTACTCTTAGTTCATGGTTAGGAGATAACGATCCTCTAACGAGTGCCTTATTTCCTATATCAATATTTGGAATTTTAGGACTCTACTTCCTTACTTTCGCTCTCTACAAAAAATCGGAGGTTATGTTTTGATACGGATCGTCTTACCCAAAATCAATCAGTTTTCCAAAATAATGCTAGTATACTCTCTCGTCTTAATTCTTGCAATATCAAGCAATTTGTCCGAACCTAATCAAATAGCGCGGAGCATCAACCTTAAGAGTGGAGAGGACATTGCACTGAAGACGCATATCTCTGAAGGTCAATCTCTATTGGTGGAAATATCCAATGTTGTTGGAGATTTTACATTGATAATTTCATATCAAGATAAATCAAAAGGTATAGAGTTAAAATTCAGAATTTCAGAAGATAAAACTATTTTACTTCCATTTGAATCTTCGCGTGAAATCTCATTCTACATCATTTCAACGATTGATACCCTCGCATCTTTAAAAATCTCATTGACTGGTATGGGGACAGGAGTATATCTATCGCTAATCATGACAATCATTTTCATTATGATTTCATTGATAAGTGAAATAGCATATCAAAAATCGATCTTTTCTTCTTATATCAAAGACGAGATAAACAGCATCAACAGCCTAGCAATACTTGGAGCTATGCTTATGTACTCCTTATTTTTTAATCATGGATATAGTGAAGCATATTTCTCAAGATCTATATCTTCTCAGGAATTTGAATATTCTACAATGGTTCATGCGTATACCGCATATGGTGATTTTTTCATCAATTTCCGATTAATTCTCTTAGCGTTTCTTGTAATGTTATCCGTTAATAGACGCAAGGATACTGATGATGTAGCGATCTATGCAACCCTACCGATAGATCCAATAAAGCAGTACGTATCTCGGGCTTTAGTTCATCTAGCAATTATTACATTCATGGTTCTAAATGTATCTGTGATCAGTATCATGGAAGCAAGGGAATTTGCTGGAATAACAAATAATGTCACGATATACTCGATTGTTTTGATTTTATTATTAATGACTTCATACCTTTTTATTTACACCCAGATTCTAGTCACAGATTTGATAAAGGAAAGATATGCAGGCCTTCTTTTACTACCAATCCTGGGATTCATATATATTCTATTCCCATTTTTCAATATGCCAATTCTCATCTATCTTGTGCCTGTACTTGATATGGAGTCATTTCCAGTTCCTGACGTCCCTGCAATTCTTCTAGAGGTTAGTTTGATCAGTACCCTAATGATAACCTTGAATGTACTTCTGAGAAGGTCTAAATACTTTAAACCAAATTGATTTATTTTCCCTACTTGTGTCTTAATCCTCCTATTCTGGGTCCGATTGGATTGCTTGAATTCAAGACAGAAACTACAATATACTATTCGATTAGATTTAAATACTTAGTCATCTACATGAATATTAAGCTCTTACTTAATACTTAATCATTTTATTAATTATTGAGGGAGAACTAAACAACGGAGAAATCAAGATGAAGAAGAAAATAGCTAAAACAAAGAAGAACGTAGCATTTGAAGAGATGGAGGAGGCACCAGGGGACGAGAAGATGAATATGGCGTACAAGGCCAGTAAGAAGCTGGTTTACACTCGGCTGGAGGATGAGGACAGGGAGAACATTCGGATTATTGAGAACCTTGACGACTCAGATATTATTGTTGTCATGGGGGCGTATGACCATATTCACCATGTGCTCACCCACCTCAATATGCCCTTTAAGATGGTTGAACACTACGAGCTAAATTCAATGAAGCTCAGACCAGATCAGACAGTGTTTGTGAATTGCCCCTCTGCATTTGAACTGACCGCAGCCAGAAAACTCAGAACCTTTGTGGAACAAGGAGGTCAGCTTATCACCACTGACTGGGGTCTCAAGCATGTCTTGGAGCCTGCATTCCCAGAGATGGTGAAATTTAATGGGCAACCTACTGCGGATGAGGTTGTCAGGATCGAGCTTATTGACAGGGAGGACGAGCTGGTCAAGGGGTTCTTGGACGAGAAGTCCGACCCTGTATGGTGGCTTGAGGGAAGTTCCTACCCAATTGAGATCCTGAACAAAGAGAAGGTCAAGGTGCTCATTCGATCTAAGGAACTGGGTGAGAAGTACAACGCCAACCCTGTCATGATACGCTTTGAGTGGGGTAAGGGGGTGGTCTATCACATGATTAGCCACCTCTACCTCCAGCGAACCGAGACAAGGGATCAGAAGCAGTCTATGGCAAAGGAGGAGTACCTCAAGGAGAAACTTGCTAATCCTGTTGCTTACCAAGCTGTTGCTGAGGAGTTAGATGAAATGGAAATCAGCTATGGTGAGATGCAGTCTGCAAGCAGTACCGTAGAATTTGCTTCCAGAGCAATCCTCAACCAGAAGAAGAAGTTCAAGGGGAAGAAGAAGTGAAGAAGTCCGTTTACCGTTCAGGAGGGAAAACGTTTGACAATCCGATCCGCAAGAGGTTAGTGGAGAACATTGCAGAGGGGGTCATCACGGTAAATAGTCTCTCACAAGCCTTGGGTGTGAATAGACTAAAGCTCTACCATCACCTCAATGCTCTCGAGAGGGAGGGTGTGATCAGAGGTGAATTCAAAGGTTCACGGGAGAAGACCTACCGGATTGTGGAGGATGATGATGAGATAGAGCCCAAGGTAAGACCGAAGAGGATCACCATTATCCCCAACGACTCAAATCGTAAAAGGATAACGGAGCTTATAACCGAGATTATCTCTGTCAGCGGAGGTGACCCCCTCAATAACTCAGATGTCATCGTCCAGGTGGACATACACCTTGAGCGGGAGGAGGAGTACAAGGAGCAGAAAATGAAGGTGCACGCTGTTCTGATGAGGCAGGAAGCGGGATCTTAGGCAAGACTATAATATCCAAGTGACCGCAGTCAGTGTAGAATGATCCCGTATTCTGAATCGAACCTTGTGTATAGAAACAGAGATGCTATTGAGAGGCAGCAGGGAGACACAAGGGGGTTCTTCCCCGATGAGAGACCGATCGATCTCCACATGAGATTAGGGGTCATCAACCTCGATAAACCAGCGGGACCGACATCTCACGACGTGGTGTCTATGGTCAAGCGGATCTTGGGGATAAAGAAGGCTGGGCACTCTGGAACCTTGGATCCGCAGGTGAGTGGTCTGCTCCCTATCGCCCTCAGCGACGGGACGAGGATTCTGCAAACCCTTCTCCAGCTACCAAAGACCTATGTCTGTAACATGCAGGTTCGGAATTCGGAAATCGATGTCAATTGGGAAGACTTTCTTCAGACATTTGTTGGAGAGATCTACCAGTTTCCACCGCTCGAGTCCAACGTGGTGCGCAAGCTTCGTAAAAGGCATATCTATGAGATTCGCCATCTCGATGAGCTTAACAATCAGGTACTATTCAGCGTGACCTGTGAGTCGGGAACGTACATCAGGACATTGTGCGAGGACTTGGGAAGAGCCGCGGGTTGCGGTGCATTCATGAAAGAGTTGCGAAGGACACAGACTGCAACCTTTTCCGAAGAGGACAGGGTCACACTCCATGACCTGTTCGATGCATGGATGGACTACAAGGAGCTGGGGAAAGAGGAAGGGATAAGGCGAGTGGTAAGACCGATCGAGAGGATGGTCACCCACCTTCGTGAGGTTATCGTAGATGTATCAGCTATCAGATCAGTCTGCCATGGTACTGCTCTGGGAGTTCAAGGGGTACTTGCGTACAGTGAGGGTATCAATGCAGGGGAGACGGTCGCTGCTAAGTCACCGAAGGGAGAGTTAATCGGTATTGGAGAGGCCTTAGTGGATGAAATTGTTGAGGGTAATGTCTTCAAGATACAGAAGGTTGTAATGAGCAGGGAGCTCTACGCTTAGAGCTCAAGTTTATAGCTTCCAATCACCGGTTTGAAGTCAAAGGGCAGGAGTTTGAGGAGGTGTTGCCCCTGCCTTCCGCAAAGTACCTTTATCGATTCCACTTTCATCTCGTCCATTAACTGTCGAATCCTTCCCAAAAGGGATGTGGCAACATATAGGTCATCGGTATATACGGGTCCCATCTGCCAGACACCTCCCACCTCCGCCACTCGCACAAATCCCTTCACGTCATCATCGACAAAGCAGAACGAACCACGGATAGTGTAGCTTTCTGGAGGATTCAGCAGAACGGAGCGTGCTGTCTTCACAGAGTATCCGAGGTGTTTACTCAAGAGCCCTGCTGTATCTTCAATGTACTTCTCCTCAAGGTTCACACAATTTCTATGGTCGCTTGGAAATTCAGTAACTGAACATCTCGCCTCCACAAGTAGGTCTGAGTACCTGGAGAATCCGAGTGACTCTATAAGCTCCGATTTTCCCCAGTCAAATCCCACATTGCACACGACCCTCTTCACCCCTTTGGATTTGAGCACGTCCAGAGCTGCTTCAAGTAGGGCTCGATCAACTTCCTCGGAGTAAGGGTGAGAGATAGGAATCATCAAATTTGCGGTCTTTTCCATCTCATCTCCGAGGTAGAGTTCGTCCTCACCTCGACTTTCTAATACTTTGCTGGTTATGAATCCTACTAATTCATCCTCAATGGCGTACAATCGGGTTGAGGGGTCGAATTCAGGAGAGGAGTAGACATCCATGAGCCTCTGCACACCTGTTTGGAAAAAATAGCTCCATCTCTTCGTAGCAGATTTACCTAGCTCTACTTGCTGTTTGATAATCTCGTTCGCTCGTGATGGGTCAAATGGTTTTATTTCCACTATCCAGCATCATTTATGGAGCTAATAAGGGTTTCAGAGTGGATTAGAAGGGCCAGAGGGGTGTGTTGGCTAGCAGGACAACAAGGATCAAGGTTCCTGTGTAGGCCAGAACCGCATTTGGTCCGATCTTTATTCCAGGTAACTCCTCATCGAAATACCTCATGAGACCTGCACCGGTACTGGGCATAGCACCGCTTTCCTTCTTCCGATTCTTCTTACGAATAGACATCTTCAAGGTATCGATTGTTTGCGGATTAATAAAGTCTAGGAAGCTAGACTAGTAGATGGATTCTAGAAGAAAACGGAGAGCAATCACTATAGAGACTTATTTGAAGAATTCCAGTAGCTTAACCTATTTGTTCCGTGGAGGTCTTCAAAACGCGCTAGGGCTTTCTTTATCCAAAGTAAGTATTTCCTATAACTATTGTGAGGTGATTCATCTCTTTCGTATTACCGAGTTTGTAACTAGGATGGTGTCTATCTTGAATAAGAGGTGATTACTCCAATATAGAACGAAGGGGAGTATGTAGATTTACATTATACTGGGATATGTTACATCGGTTCTACTCTCACTGATCTGCCAAGGAGATGAGAAGCCAGCTATCATCCGTCACACGAACCGAGTGGTGGACGAGGTTACCGTTGACATCAAGGGAGCTGTTGAGCTGTATCTTCGGAGGGATGTATCCACTGGCGATACTCAGTAGTTGGTAGAGAACCGGTCTGCGGGGAGTATAGGGCTTGTTGTACCAGAAGTAATGATGCTCCCTCTCCTTGTCGGAGTTATATTCTTTGTAGAAGAGTTCCTCTTCCTGGCCCTTGAATGTCACGTGATCCAGTACCCCACCTTGTAATTCCTTGAGTGGGGTGTATTCATCTAACCACTGCTTGACCTTAGTCCACTGATCGAGATCGGTCTCAGGATTGTTCCTTGCTTGTTCCATTACCGCATCGAGAAGATCGGGATAGAAATTATTGGACTTGAGAGAGATACTCTCCCATCCGAACCCATCAAAGAGGTAGTGACCTCCAACAATTCTTCCGTACCACTGAGAGGGTAATCCCTGTGGATTCTCCTTGATACCGTAGTACTTTAACTTCCTACGATCCTCCTCTGGAAGCTTCATTAATTCGGGAAAGATATCGAAGGTTATGGGTGGGCTGACGAGTAAGGTGGGTTTTTTCTGTTGCTTCGATAGGAGTATCTCGTGTACAGTACCAACACTGTAGATGTTGGTCGGAACGAATGCTATCATGAAGTCACTGATGTCCGTCATCCGTAGGTCTATGTGTACCGTTTCCCAGAACTCAGTCTCGTAGAGTGCCCGCGTCTCCGGATTGGTCCAAAAGTCCTTCTCATACCTTGATTTGTCCCTGTTCACACCCTCCTTTCCGTATTCGTTATCTGGATCAAGTCCCCGAATAGTTGGTTTGTTCCACGGATCCAAGACATTCACGTTAAGAGCTTGGAGAATAGGTGTAAGAACACTCCTCCAGCCAAGGTACTTCTCGATCACCCTAGAACCGATGAAATCCATGGGGCCAGAGAGATATACCCTTGACCCGTCTAGAAGTGTCTGAACTTTGTCACTCACGAGTCTAATTGAATAGGGGTTTGTTTATACCTTTTGGTAGGTAGATGATTAGCTTCCTCTCCTTCCTCACAATATCCCATGCTGAAGGTTGGTGCTGCATTGTTGTCATTAACTATCCCACTCCGTTAGTTTTTTATCTATCCCTGTGCTTACGATTACTGTGTCCAAGAGAAAGAGGTTTATCATGTTAGGAATTGTGGTCGTACTAACGAGTGTCATCCTGACAGACAATGTCTATTCCACTGTGAATTTTTATGGAGCCACAGAAGCGGAACATACACTCTCAACCGCAATAGTTGGTTTGACCTTTGATCGTATCGTCGCAGTGGACTACACTACCTCCTTTTTCTTCGAGTTCCGTGCAGAGGTATGGAACTCGTACCCAGCTCGGCAGAGGATTGTGACCAAGACCGAGTGTGGAATTCAGCTAGCTGTTAATTTCACCCCTGCGGAGATCAAGCTGGCATCACCCGAGGTAGTTCCTGCTGATGGGAACTGTAAGACACTCCCTACCGAGGTGGTTTACCAAACTGGACTCAACAAGGAGAATCTGCTCCTTGGAATAAAATTCAACTATGTCAGGGAGGCAGATCTCCCTAACGGAATATACGATCTTACCTACTGGTATGGCGTTAACCCTGAATTCTCCAACAAACTGAGTAAGGCATACACTACACGAATGGAGGTTGTCAACGGCGAGGTCGCCAGTGTCACCGTCCCTGATCTTCCTTCTGAGTGGGGGCAGACCACCAAATCCAATTTGAAACTTCCGCTGGAGTTCCTTCTCCCGCTGATTATTCTTCCTATATTTCGGAAGGGACAAAAAGCCTTGTAGGTATGGTTATTTAGATGGCAAGAAACAAGACAAGGTTAAAGGCGGATACCGGTAATTCCTCTGATAGACCTTACTCTCGGTTCTGGAGTTACCTCTTCATGGGCTCTCTGGTAATGCTTACTGCTGAAGTCTTCGCAGGTGCCAGCTTGTTATGGTATCTCGACATCTTCGCTCTACTTATTACCCTCCCCCTCTACCTCTCTCACATGCTCCTCTACTATAACTTAGCAAAGAGAACCGGGAAGACCTCTATCTGGCATATGTATCTTTGGGGTATGTTATTAGCTCTATACGAGGGCCCTATAGCCAAGGTTCTGTGGATAGGATACAACGCAGATACACCTCCAATCCTCGGAACGATTGGTGGTGTAGCGATTTTTGAATTTGTGACCTTGGTGTTCTTCTACCACCCAATCTTCTCCTTCATCTTCCCTCTGTCCATTTTTCAGCTCCTGTTCTCAGGTAAAGGAAGAGTACTCCCCCCATACTGGCAGAAGTTCGAGAGACTTGGTACTGTTTCGCAGATCTTTGTCGTCATCTTCATCATATCACTGTCGTCCTTGTCAATGGTAAGCAGTGGTTTTGCGATACCCGTCCAGTTTCTTGCCACAGCGGGTTCAATCTTTATCCTTGCACTAATATACAAATATAAGGGATCACAGATCTCAGAAGAGGTATTGGTTCTTGGTAATACTGGGATGAAAGTACTTGTTGGTTACATGGTTCTTCTTTACACGTTCACCTTTATCACTCTTAGACCCGAAGGTATTCCAACTTCTGTTCTTCCATATCTCATTATTGTTATCTTTGCTGTTTTTGTCCTTCTCCTCATCTTCAGATACGTCAAGGACTCCGAGGATACTCTCCAAGATTTGGAGGTGGTAAATCTTCGCCCCCTAGCCGTT
>JALWRB010000075.1 GCA_027077875.1 Candidatus Heimdallarchaeota archaeon | reverse complement strand
GTACACCGCGGTGGGATTTCCCATTTGCGAACCGAGTACTAACTCACTCACCCCCAAAGCTATTAAATGAGTTGCGTAGCTATGGCGTAAAGTTACTGGTGTGACTGTCGTCTTGTCACCAATCGCATGGATCCCTGCACGTGCAGCATACTTCTTCACTATGTCTCTCACTGCATTCGTGCTGAGTTTCTTCCCTCCCTTCCCAAAGAGGAATCCCTCGGGTCTGCACTTATGAAGGTACATTTGAAGAATATCATGTAGAACTACTGGGATCTCAACCAGTCGAGACTTGTGCCCCTTGGATTCTTCAACGTACAATGCAGTATCACGAAAATCAGAAACTCGGAGATTGCAGAGCTCACTCATTCTTGTGCTCTCCGATGTCTAACAGTCAGTACTCTCCATATATTTCTTCAGTATTCCCTCGGTATATATGTCCAACGGGTACCAAGGACTCAAGGTAGTTTACATGGAAAGTGAGATGGTAAAGAACCTCTACAGCGTTCTGGACGGTTCCAAGGAGGAGGCTCCCAAGGAGTCCCGCAAGCAGCGAACCAACTGGATCCAGAGAAAGCCCAGCAAGCCTATGCCAGAGACCAAACAGAGCAAGCCAGTTCCCCAGGTCAAGCAGGTCGAGATGGTGGTCCCTAAGACCTCGACCGTCGTCGTCCCCCCTCCTGCACCTGGGGCTCAGACGAAGCAGGCAAGCGGCTCCCCAGCAATCCCTGCACAGCCTAAGGAGGCTCCCTCGAAGCAGAGCCAGTTCTTTGCCAGCTTCCAGCAGAAGGTCGAGGCCAAGAAGAGGAAGATGGACTCCACCGTGAACAGCAAGTACGGCAGTGACAAGGTGGACGAGATGCTCAGGGGCATCGTCGACGGCAACCCTAAGAAGATCCTCGTCTTCGGCGTAGGAGGAGGAGGGTCCAACGCGGTCAACAGGCTGGCACTCACCGGTGTCGAGGACGTGGTGACGATCGCTGCCAACACCGATGCATACCACCTATTGGACATGAACACTCAGCAGAAGCTGATCCTCGGGATCGACCTCACGGAGGGGAACGGAGCAGGAAATGATCCTATCATCGGTGAGGCAGCAGCCGAGGAGACGAGGGAGGAGATCAAGGAGATCGTGCACGGAGCGGACATGGTCTTCGTGACCACGGGGCTGGGAGGAGGTACCGGAACAGGAGCAGCTCCTGTGATCGCAGAGATCGCCAAGGAGTCCGGGTCTCTCGTCGTCGGGGTGTGCACCCTGCCCTTCGAGATGGAGGGGGACTACCGGATCAACAATGCCTTCGAGGGGCTGAAGCGGTTCTACAATTCCTGTGATACCGTGATCGTGATCCCCAACGAGAAGTTGCTCAAGCTCGCCCCGAACATCCCCGTCGAGCTGGCATTTGAGGTGGTGGACGAGGTGCTCATCCGTGCAGTCAAGGGCATCATCAACCTGATTATCAACCCGGCGTTCGTCAATGTCGACCTCGCGGACATCCGCTCCATCCTCAAGAAGCGGGGGACCTCGGTCATCGGGCTCGGAGAGGCATCTGGACCCAACAGGGTGGAGGACGCCCTGAACGAGTCGCTGGCTCACAACCTGCTGGAGGCAAGGATATCCGGTTGCAAGGGAGCCCTGATCCACATCACCGGTGGCCCCGACCTCGTGCTGGAGGAGATCAAGAACGCGGTGACGAACATCTCCGACGAGATTGGCTCGGGTGCCGAGATCATCTGGGGTACGCACATCGACCCGAACATGCGGGACACCGTGCAGGTCACAACCATCCTCTCTGGCGTCGAGAGCCCGTATGACACCGACGAGCGTGAGGGTGAGCTGATCTACTCCGAGGAGCAGAACTCCGTGATGATGGACACTATCTGGGGAAGGAACTTCAGTTAGTCGACGTTCCCTACACAATTTTAAATGCTCTATATCTCCACTACCTCCATGCAGTGTTCATACTGTGCTGAAAATGAATCTAATCCACATACAATCTTAGAAATGGAAGGGGAGAGTGTCGGTTTCTGCTCGTCCTCCTGCTGCAATGATTACATCTCCAGACTGTC
>JALWRB010000074.1 GCA_027077875.1 Candidatus Heimdallarchaeota archaeon | reverse complement strand
GGACTATGTCGATCGAATTCGTGTTAAGGTAGTTACTGAGGAGAAAAGGTTCAAGGACGTTCTGAAGAAATTCGGAGAATATGTCGCCACCGAGGTCCAAGCAGATACTCTGAAGGGTCGATTCACGGATGGTTTCTCCCAGAAGTGGGAGATCGAGGGATCAGAGATTGAAATCTTCCTGAAGAAAGCCTGAGAAAATTCATCATTTAACTCAACAATCTATAATCTACTATTGCAATAAAATAAAAGCAGGGTCAATCAGTTTAGACTATGGAAGAGAGAGATGAGAAGTATGCCTACGTGCAGTCGTTCCTCATCGTAGACGAGCGGATTCTGAATTCCATACATATCGTCGGCATCAACTGGACCAACGTGATCATCTCCTCATCACTTCTCATAAGCTTCTTACTTATCCTCCCAATAGCGAACGAGTTCCGGGGTTTGTGGTCTGTCTTCGCTGTAGGAATCGCGATATTTACCCTGTTCTATGCTATTCAGTCGAGGTCAGAGGTCATCTACTTCGTGACAAAATTCAGGATAATAGAGCTGGAGATTAACCCAGTAATGGAGCGGATATCAAGGAGTCCGCTAAGGGGGTCATTTAGGGATATCCATTACAGCCAGATTGAGTCAATCTATCATGGAGTACCGAGATATAATCCCAATCGCCTCTGGCTGGGGCTGTTCATGATCGCTACCGCATGGGCAATCTACACAGGGCAAGACACGATACTTAGTGGGGATTCACCACTCCTCCCCCTAGTGATACTGTTGACCATTCTGGGGATGGTGAACATATTCATCAGTCTCCCAATCAGGAGCAAGAGGTTGGAGGTACAAAGCCAGTCTGGAACCTCTTTCTCCATCCCCTCTGGCTTTATTGATACCAAGTTCATCGACGACCTCATCGATGCAAGCAGGACATTCCAGACCTACGGGGCGATATAAGTGGCGACCAACCCTTTTAGGATTGTCAGAAATTTTCCTTCAAAGTCGTTCATGTACGATCCCAGTAGTGAGAAATTCAGGGATTCGCTAGTCGTCAAGAAGCTAAATACCGAGTACCTCCAAGCACTATTGGCCCTGACCTTCATTCACATAATTACAGGGAATTTCATCTCTTTATTCACGGACATCTTCGTCTATCTTTCGGTCTATAACTTCTTCATAGTTAGATACGAGATCATATGCACTGATACAAGGCTCCTGTTCAACAATAACCTACACCCGAGATTGAAGATACTAGCAATAGTCTTCCTCGTGATTTCTCTCACCGTTAACCTCTTGTATCCCATATACGAGAGACCATACGAATATTCCAGCGTCTTCTACCTCTTCTTCGTCTCGGAAAGAGTAGCGGGCATACTTAATTCGCTATATCTACTTTTCCTCTCCCAGATCGGGGGTCAGATCTATGCGATAAGTACTGTTGGATCAACCTTGATTTCCATCTGGACAATCGCAGCCATCGCAAATGAGAGGCAGTGGAACCTAAGTGTGAACATGGAGAAGATTTCAGATGGTGTATTTAGCAACCGGAGGAAGTTCTCGTCAAGCCGAGGACTCCTCGTTGGTTCGTCTATCTTTACTGGGTTTATCCTGCTATCCGCACTCTCTAGGCTACTCCCTCCAGCAATCAGAGCAATTCTATTCACTACCATGGTGATTATCGGTATCAGCTTCAGGGACGACCGAAGCCTAGAGGTAAACCTGTTTGGGAGAAAAGGGAGACAGATCATAAACTCGTTCTCTGTCCCGAAAACGGAGCTAAGCCGTTTCCAGAAAGTAATAGTTGAGGTGTTCAAGACCAAGGGTATCTCGGTAAGTCGACGGGACCTTCCTTACGCTCTAATTCCGAGAGAGCTTACCAGTATCCATCAGGTGGGTCGAGGATCTGTCTTTAAGAAAGGAGCGAAGCTCGGGCTATATATAGGAGGTATCTTCTATGCCACAATACTCACAAGACTCTTCCTCCTCCTGTTTGAGACGAAAAGGGAACTGGTCAGAGAGATCACCGTCGTCCTCTTCGTTACGGTCTTCTGGTATGGTCTTCTCTGGATAGGGAT
>JALWRB010000073.1 GCA_027077875.1 Candidatus Heimdallarchaeota archaeon | reverse complement strand
GGACAGGAACTCTGTATCTGCTGCAGAAGCTCAGCGATATGCGGACGCCATATCCCAGAACACTCGTGCAAAGGGATTTGAGGTCGTCTACATGGACACTTCAGCTAAAGAAGGTCTGAACGTTGAGAACGCTTTCGACACCTTAGGGCTGACAATTATCTCAATGCTGAAATCTGGAAACATGAGGATGGGTGGCTAGTCGATCTCTGGATAGAGATTATCCTGTGTGGTCAGTTGAGTTCTCCTTCGTCTAATGTATTGAGCAATCACACCTGCTAATAAAATTACATCAACTGTTAGTAGAGATACCTGCACTTCAAATCTACTTGCAAACTCAATGGATTTCCCAATAATGCTAGGTGTGAATTTCTCGATGATCATCCCTGTTGAGGAACGAACGGTTAGGAATAGTGAGTTATCCGATCCTTGAAAATAATTATACCTCCCTCCTCGATTTGATGCTTGGAAGTCAGGAGGAAAATCGGCATAGAGTGGTTGGATCTCCGGGTACTTTTCTGGGGTTATGAAAAAACCTAAAATCAATCTATTCGTCTCGTATTCTCTGCCAATAAGTTCTATGAAACCTACCCCGTCGTACATCTCATGGTTATTTAGTATATAGAAGTCCTGAGAATTAAGAATTCCCGTGGCCATCTTGAATATAGTTTCAGTCTTTGTCTCTGTGTTAACAAAGGAGAGTATGAAATTCGACGTGTCGACACTAAGGACAATTGAGTAGAAGTTATTACTAACTTGTGCGAATCTTCTGTCGATATTTGCTTCTTCTGACGGAAGTGTGTGGTCGGAAAGATCGTATTTGTTGAACAGAGTCTCCATAGAGTTTTTCTGTGGATTATATCTCTTTATGAACGCCATGGTGTCGGTATACTCGTTCACACCTGATACTCTGAAGACAAAATCTGTTCCCCACGTGACTATCTCATTGATCTGTTGAGCTCCAAAACTATCGCTAGAAGAGAATATGTACTTGTTCTGTCCCATTATCTCTCCATTCTCGTACTTTAGAAAGAGAAATGCATCTCGGTACCCAAGCCCTTCAAAGAACCCTCCAACTTTGAGAACGAAGAATAAGGCTTCTTTTTCTCTAGTAGTCGAGGACGAGAAGTAGAGATACGATATTGAGTCGAGCCCAAATGTAGATGTGATGCTAATAAAGGATTCAGGTACTCTTCCTTTCATGACATAGACATTTGTGTCTATTATTTTTAGTTGGACTTCTCTAGAGATAAGGAGCTGATCGCTGATATCCGTTGACAATTTTACCTTATTCTGCTTCTGAAAATTCGAATCGTAGCTGTCTATCTCCGCCTCTGAAGAGGAATAGTTTGAGCTATATACAAATCCTGAATCTAGGAGGAAGGGTTTGAAAAATGGATTTGATTTCCTCTCAAGCTCAAATATCTGGTTTTCCCTATCTGTAGTGGAGTTGAATACTGAAGACAATCTTGACAAACCTAAACTAGTTCCTGTTACCAATAGGAGTAAAACGGAGATAGTGCCCCATTTAACTAATGATCGTTTCACGAGGATCCATTGTAGTATAAACTAATAAAGATTACTAATAGGGATTACAGAATTGATTTTTCAGTATTATGCTTTGGGAAATAGTTCCAACTTCCTAGGTTCTTCATTTGATTTCACTAACCGAGTAATTAGATAGACAACAACCAGATCAAACATGATTAAAACAGTTGAACTTATCGGTGTCCCAATAACCGCGGTATTGCCATCATCGTGGGTATAGAGCACTATTGCAGTTATAACATCAGTACGCTTGAAGAAGTACACAACAAAATCCCGTAGAGGGCTGATTAACATCTCGGTGCTCTGTAGGTCCAAATTATTGACCTCCATACCAAGCTCTTCCATTGAAACGTTGTATGGGCGGACCCCCCTATCATCTAACTGAAATCCGAGTAACCATCCATCATCAATCCTCCCTGGATAGGTTGGGACAAATGCATAAGTATCGAGCTCAATGACATCCAAATACTCTTCAATTCCGATAATAGCCCCTCTTTTGTTAAATGCAATGTTCTTACCTGAGTAG
>JALWRB010000072.1 GCA_027077875.1 Candidatus Heimdallarchaeota archaeon | reverse complement strand
AGGGACCCATTGCTATCCAAACTCTCAAGGAGTATGGTGTCAGGTTCGACAAGGGAGAGAGCCAACTCATCGATCTCGGACGAGAGGGTGGGCATCACATCCGAAGGGTTGCTCATGTCAAGGACACGACTGGTCTGGCTATTGAGAATGCATTGGTAAGACAGGTGAAGAGTTGCCAGAATATTGAGATATTCGAGTATCATTCAGCGATTGACCTCATCCTTGTAAACGGGAGGGTTATTGGAGCCTATGTCCTCGATTGCAGAAGCAACGAGGTCATTGTCTTCGAAGCCAAGGTCACGGTCTTGGCCAGTGGTGGAGCAGGGAAGGTCTTCCTGTACACCACAAATCCAGACACCGCGTCGGGTGACGGGATAGCGATTGCCTACCGGGCAGGAGCTGAGGTCTCCAATATGGAATTTACTCAGTTCCATCCTACGCTCTACTACAATCCCGAGTACAAGAATTTTCTCATCTCTGAAGCCTTAAGGGGTGAGGGCGCAGTCCTCAAGACAATTGATGGTCGGAGAATTATGAAGGGTAAGCATGAACTTGAGGATCTAGCTCCGAGAGATATAGTCGCCAGAGCCATCGATCATGAAATGAAGTACACTGGTGATGACTATGTCTACCTAGATATCACACATCACAGTGAGGAATTCCTTAGGGACAGGTTCCCTGGAATATTTCACACTCTCGAACAGTTCGGGCTGAACATGGCAGAGAACCCCATCCCTGTGGTTCCTGCGTCACACTACACTGTTGGGGGAATAAGGGCGAGTGTCAGGGGGGAGACGAGTCTTCCTGGTCTATATGCAATCGGTGAGGTATCAAATACTGGTTTGCACGGTGCGAACCGACTGGCAAGCAACTCCCTTCTGGAAGCCACAGTCACCTCAACCGCATGTGCTGAGCATATTATTGACTTGCTTGACAAGAACGACATCCCACACTACTGTGCCAAAGAGTGGATAAGTGGTGATGCGGTAGACAGTGATGAGGCGGTCATTATTTCAAACAACTGGGCTGAGCTAAGGCGTTTCATGTGGAATTATGTTGGTATTGTCCGTACAACTAAAAGGTTGATGAGGGCTAAGACGAGAATCGATGTCCTCCGGAAAGAGGTAGATGAATACTATTGGAGATTCAAGGTTACACCACATATTCTTGAACTTAGGAACCTAGTCGATGTAGCAGATCTGACTGTTCGATCTGCCCTTTTCAGGAAGGAAAGTAGGGGTACCCACTACACAAGTGACTATCCCGAGAGGTCAGAGGACTCACGGGATACAATAATCCAGAAGAACTTAGGTATATACTACTCTGAGATCATAAAAAATTAGATTCTGCTTGTTCACTCCGAGGAGATGAGCCCGGATCCAGTTACCTCAAAGACTGCCTCCATCTCCGGAAGTACTGGTGAGTCGAAAATCCTGAGGACTCTCTTCTCTCCCTTGGACTTCCTTAGGTAGAATCTTGTTCCTGCCCAGTGACCCATGATATTCCCTCCAACTGCGTTGGTTGGATCACCGAAGAACTGTGCAGGGTTGGCTTGAACCTGATTGGTCACAATAACCGCTAGACCGTAAGTGTCGGCGATCCTGTGCAGGACATTCAAGTGAGCATTTAGTGTCTGCTGTCTCTCCGCCAAAGTTCCCCTACCTGCGTACTCCGCCCTGAAGTGAGCTGACACAGAGTCAAGGATGAGAACTCCATACTCATCGGGCTCCCTGCCGAGGATCTCTAAGAGCTTAATGGCAACTGCCTGCTGCATATCCGAGTTCTTCACACGGGCGTACATCACGTCTTTGAGCACGTCATTGACATCCTTGTCCCATCCTCTCTCCTCCTTGAACCTATTGGCTATTTGGATGATTCTTGGGGGAGAGAATGTTCCCTCGCTGTCGATGTAAATCGCTTTCTTACCAATGCCCCCTAGCTCCTCCGGAAGCTGAACAGTCACTGCAAGTTGGTGGCAAATTTGTGATTTCCCAGACCTGAAAGCACCGAAGAACTCGTAGGTCTCACCGCTCCTGATTCCTCCCACCCCGATCTCGGAAATAAAGGTAGCGTTGTCTAGGCTCTCTGCGCCAAAGGTAAAGGCCTTAGCATTCTGCTGTTGTTCGAATACGTCAAGTGCGTTTGAGAAGAAGCCTCCTCTAAAATTATCTACAATGAAGGATTGGTACTTCTGGGCAGCTGTTGTGGTAATACCATATCGTTCTTCCAATTCCTTAACCGGTGTAGTTTCAAGTATACCAATGCTCATTCCCTTGTCCCTCAAGGTCTTTGCGGTTGTAGGACCGATTCCCTCAATGTCTTCAAGATCCATACCTGGAGTGTAGTTCTCGTAGATCTCCGGGAATTGAGCAGCGATGTTTGTCTTCAGTTTCTTTGCTGCAGGTCGGGTAAGGCCTATCTTCTCCAGATCATCTAGAGAGGCTTCCATGAGATCCTTGGGGTTATGGATTCCACCTTCATTCAGCATTTTTGCGGTCTTGGGTCCAAGTCCTTGAATTTCCTTAAGCTCTGTGTTCGTCAATTTCTCTGTCATGTTTTCGATTTCTTCTGCTTCGATCTCTACTGCCATTTGTATCTGAAGAAAAGAGGGTTGTTCTGCTTAATAAACAAAAAGGACGGGGAGAGTCCTTTTCAAGTGATGCCTCTGGGAAAAAAGGATTATGGTGGTTTGTAGTTCCATTTTTCCGTCTATCTGATTTGTAACTGAAGATCCTTCATATTATGACAATCTTGAATTAATGTATTAGGAGCGTCCTATACATATTTTTTAGATTAATAATTTAATTTCTGAACATTGGGTTGCTCTGTGAGCTTCCTTGCTTTATCGAGGTTTGTTTCCTTGTGCATGAAGACAAATGGGACCTCGAGAGTGGAGTCCACTTCGAGCTTCTCTACCCCAAACCCCTCGACCTTACCGTCAATGACAACCTTCACCCCAAAGAGGATGTTTAGCGTCTCCTCAGCATCGTGATCTTTTGGGATACCGAGTAACCTCCTTTGCTCTTGGTATGCCGTAATTGTCTCGTCGGTTATCGGGGTATTCTTGAGCTCAATATCTATGTGGATTGGCTCCCTTGGCACTATGAAGTTGGCTGCTGAGTGGATTCCTCCGACAAACATTATCTGGAGAGCGTCTTCACTAAGGTTGATCATCCCTTGGTGAGATAGACTCCAGCCCGTTGATCCAATTGAGGAGACAACCATCACCCCATCAGCCATCGTGTTGGTCATGGATGTTACTGATGTTCCCATACTTGGCATGGAAATTCTAAATATCGCCAATCTTGGACTACAGGATACGAAAATCTCGTTCACTGCTATAAACCTCTTCTCTCCAATGTACGTGCTCAGAACGGTTCGGTTTACCACCGTATATTTCTCTTCCAGTATCCTATTGTAGCCCTTCTTGAAGTCCCGCTCCTCAAATTTCATCTGCATCAGGTAACCCACGGATGTCGGTCGGATTATCGGGACAATTGGCTTGAGAAGATCAACTCTATTGTAGCGATCGAAGAACTCCCGAACTACCCACGCGACGCTTCCATCTCCCCCAATTGTAAAGATAAAATCACAGTGGTCGAGCACACTTGGATCTTCCAAAACATCAGAAAATGGAAATACTTCGACATCGGGTGTGATCTGATGGATGTAGCCCTTGACAGTCTCGAAATCCTTTTGGTAACGGCTACTTATGCAGATGCCCCGAATTATGCTATCCATATTCTTTTCTGAATCTCTGGTTTTCGTTTTTGTCTTAAATTATCCCTTTCAAAATGGGACGGGAGCAATTTTTCTTCTTCATTAACCGCGAAGTGTATGCTGAATACTTGTGGGTTATGGGCATTCTACACCAATGTTGAGATGTCTTAAGTAGAGCCGATCTGTGTAATTATTTAGTATGTCAGTAAAACGAAAATTACAGAAGAAATACGAAGAGGGTGAGATCTCCCAAGAAGAATACAATGACCTGCTATCCAAGCTTGACAAGTTGGGTATTGAAGTGAATGAAGAAGAGAGCCATGACATGAAGAATCTTAGGGTATCTGGTGCGCGCAGAGTCCATGGGGGCACATTTGGAAAGGTACTTGTATCCGGCAAACTCATATCAGAAGGTGCGATCGCAACCTCCAAACTCAGAATTTCTGGTAAGGCAGAGATTGGTGATAACCTCGATGTCAGTGGGGATTCAAAGATCAGCGGGAAGGTAGAGGTCAAAGGAAATGCATCTCTTACCTCGGAATCCAAGGTCTCAGGTGGACTCAAGGTTGGTGGAGATATCGTCAGTTCTGGTGGTATCAAGGTATCAGGGAAGGTTATCTGTGGTGGGGATTTCATTTCGGACGACAAGGTGAAAATTACTGGGAAATTGCAGAGTCAATCAGTAAGGTCTACGAGCGATGTGAAGATCACTGGCAAGATAGAGACTCTGCAGGATGTGGTTGCTGAGACTTTTACTGCAAGATACGCAGGTGGAGAAATTGGTGGGAAGCTCATAGGGAAGAATATCTCAATCAACATGGATGAAGTTGAGAAGAGAATCATGTCAGAGATCGAGTCTGAAGAGATCAATCATATTAGCGATTTCCCCTCTTTGGCCAAGTACCTCGTGAAGACATTCAAGTCTATAGGACGTTCCAGCCACTTCTACTCTGGGACTCCCCCAATTTTGAGAATTAGGGGAGATGTGGAGGGTGAGACCGTGGAGATAAACCACGCGGTCATTGAAGGAGGAATAGTTGGAAACGATATTGTTATCGGTGAAGATACTGAAATTACTGGAATTGTGAGGTACCGGTCTACAATATCCTGCCCTGAAAATCACAACTTCTCTGTTGAAAAGATATAGCCCACCTTGCCATTTTAATTCATATTGTCCGATCAGTTTATCTTCGATAATTGGAAATATGGTATTACCCGATGGACGAAACTTCTCTAACCCAGAATGAAATTAACGCTTTGTCTGAAATACTTGAGGAAGCTGGCTATATGCCTGGCAAGAATCTCTCTTGGGCAGTGCTCTCCGAGACACCTGAATTCATGGTTCTCGCCTTAATTCTTAATAACGATGTGCGATCTGTGAGTACAGAGGAACTGGAGCAAGTCATTCCCCAGTCCTTAGCCATGGTACTCTCTAACCTCGCTGCGGACGATATCATCGTCCAGTCAGCTACAACCTATCGCTGGGCATTTAGTCCACGCATAGATCAAAGGCTAAAGTCTGCTATTGCTGTTTCTGCAGAGACTGTTGTAGAGCCAAAAGAACCACATTCTGTCGTTAAAAGCTCTACATCTATTGATATTCAGCTTTTTGCTATGGTCTTGGAGGGGACTTCGTACATATCAGGGGGGAGCATCAATATGGAAACTACGGAGGGAGAGATTATTCGCCTTCTACTTGAGTATAAGGCTATGGGTAATGAGGAGCTGGAGAAGTACATGAGCGATTCGTCAAGCCTCTCCCTCGCCTTGTCCAATCTTCAGGCGGACATGATTATCAAACAGAACTCTGACTACAGCTGGAGCCTTCACCCCAATTTACTTGATAGATTTGAGGAGATCAGAAATGCAAAACAGGCCGAGGTCGAGGCGAGCAAGATAGAGGCTGAGGAGATGACAAATATAGAGTCGGGAAGAATTGTCTACATAGATAATCGAGACTACCTGTACCTCATTGAGGCAATCAAGGACTCACCATATTTGGCCGATATTACCCCCTCAAAAAACCTTATTGAGATCCCCGAATTTGAGGTCCTGGCTCTTCTTTATAAACACGATAATCTGACAACCTCGGAACTCGAAAAAATGGCTATGTCTGGCTCTTCTCTATCACTAGCGCTCTCCAACCTCAAGGCCGATAGGCTTGTGACCAATGACTTTGACACATGGAGATTGGACAGAGCTCTTACCTCGAAGATCGATGAGGTCAAACGGAGTCACACAACTGCTGCTGTCGTTAAGCAGGAAAGAGCAAAGGAGGCTGCTGAGACCTCTAAGATCGAGAGAAGAAATTTCCTAATTCGACACATACTTTCCAGTTTGGAGAGACTTGGAATACAATATACATCTAACGAAAGGTCTGCATTCGCTGTACCCGAAATCGAGATACTTTACCACCTTGTGGAATCCGATGCTTTAACCACATCCGAATTGGAAAATCTTGTTAAAAACACCAGTTCACTATCGCTGGTCTTGTCAAATTTACAAGCGGACAGGGTAATCTCTCAGGACACGAATTACCGATGGGTTCTAACCTCCGAAATAAAGGGTCTCATAGAGAATGCAACCAAGGAGGAGGAGAAGGTTGTACGGCAGGTTGTCCAGTCTGAGAATATTCATTCCACGGAGGCTCTTCGAGAGAAAGAGATTCTGTCTGAGAAATTGAAGCTCAGAAAGATCCTCTACACCATGGGAGTGATAGATTCACCTGAAATGCCTCTATCCGAGCTTCTTAAGCGTATTGACTTTGAGATCCTCTCAATCATCCTCCATAACCAACCTATCGAAACAGGTGAGATTGAGCAGGAGTTGTCAAGACCTGTGCTCCTCTCCATGGAACTGTCGAATTTGGCTGCTGATGATATGATCTACTACTCCGAGGGCGAGTCGAAGTGGAGGATCAGTGTCTCCTTACAGTCAAAGTTGAGGAAGACCATCCTTGATGAGAAGGAAATAATTGCAGAATTATCAACGGTGATGGATGAGGAAAGACCAGAGGAGATAACCACAACAAAATCTTCCCTCTCTGATCTTGATAGAGAACTTGTCAGGATTCTTAGTAATTCGGGGTACCCAGTGAATTCTGATATGGATGGTAACGATCTCAACAACATCCCCGAATTTGCTGTATTCAAACTCATCTGCAAGCATGGCCCCATTGACCTGAGCACTCTTACCGAGAAAACTTCAGGACTTCCAGGTCTCACCCTTACCCTCAGTAATCTCAAAGCGGATAACATAATTATAGAGGAGAACTACCAGTATCTAGCTAACCCCTCTATAGTCCGTGGTATTGACCGACTCAAGGATACGTCATTTCAAGTTGAAAGTATTGAAGAGCCTAAAGAATCGGAAATAGAGAAGGAAACAGATCCGGTAGAGGTTGAGGATAAGGGGAATCCTGAGATCCAAGCAAAACTGGAAGAAGCGAAAAGAAAAGCCGAGGAGCAAAGAAAGAGGGATGCAGAAGAACGAAAACGCCTTGCCCCTTTTATTGGTGCAGTTCACCAGTTAGGTTATATAACCTCTCCAGATCTCCCCCATTCGGCCCATCTGGAGACCACAGAGTATGAGGTTCTTTTTGCGATTTTCGAGGCTGATGGATCTACTATTGACACTATCAAACAGAGAGTCGGACACAGTTCCCCTGTCATGGTCTCACGGATGTTCAATAAGCTGGAGGCAGACGGTGTCATCTCGATCTCCGAAGACAAGACTGTGCACCTCACTCCGAAGTTCCGTTCTCTCCTCGGCTGATCTCCACACTCGCAGATAGTAACAGGTGCTATAATTTTTATAATTTCACAAGGCCGCAGTTCCTGTGAGCACAGAATTAGATCCTGTTTTTAATCCCAAATCTGTCGCGATTGTCGGGATAAGCCGTCGGGAGGATTCTCTCGGTCAGAAGCTCCTCCGAAACCTCCTCTCTTTCGGGTTTTTAGGTGAGATCTATCCGGTTAACCGTAGAGCCGTTTCCATCCAAGGTCTCAAGGTCTACAAGGACTTAAAGGAGATTCCAACGGTGCCTGATATGGTCATTTCCTTCCTTCCAAGAGACTCTGTCCTGACCCTTACGGAAGAATGTGTTGCCCTTGGGGTGAGTGTTCTTCTCATCATCACAGCTGGTTTTAGGGAGAGTGGGCAGGATGGGTTTGAACTGGAGATGAAGATCAGTAAGGTCGCCCAAGAGGGAGGGCTTAGAGTGGTCGGGCCTAACTCAATGGGTGTGCTCAATGGGTATGGGCCATTACTAAATGCCAGTTTCTCACCTATCTCATGCTCCAGTGGGAACATTGGTCTGATCTCGCAGTCGGGAGCACTCGGTGCTGTGATTATGCAATACGCCAATGAGCTCGGTCTAGGGTTCTCGAAGTTTGTGAGTATCGGGAACAAGTTAGATATTAATGCTAACCATCTATTGGAATACTACTCTAAGGATACACACACCAAGGTAATTCTCTGCTACATGGAGTCCTTCGCAGATCCTCACGCATTCCTCAAAATAGCGAGGGATGTGGCAAAAGACAAACCCATCGTCATGGTCAAGAGCGGCACTACCGCTCAGGGGTCAAAAGCTGCCATGTCCCATACAGGTGCTCTTGCTGGAAATGACAAGATAACTGATGCTGCTATCGCATCCTGCGGGGTCATAAGGAC
>JALWRB010000071.1 GCA_027077875.1 Candidatus Heimdallarchaeota archaeon | reverse complement strand
TCGTCTACTCACCTGTTTCTCAGAAGTGCAACAGGTGTGAGCACAGGGCGACAGGAGGGTTCAGGGAATGTATAAGTACACAGCTGGGCTGGAAGGACAGTGATTTTGCCCGGAACTCGATATTCGACGTCTGGTACATGACGAAGGTCGAAAAGTTGGTGGAGCAGAGGAAATACTTCTTCGAGGACATAGAACCCGAGGATCTCTACAACAAAAAAGGGCTTCTGGGGACGACAGGTAGGCGGCAGTGGTTGCAGATCACACAGACCCGTGACAACTTGGGCGAGTTCGTCAACGAGGCTCTCTTTGAGGAGATGGATCGGTGGGAATATCCGCTGCACTTCATCGACTTCGAGACCAGTACTCCCCCCATACCTTCAATTAAGGGACTCCATCCATTTGCTATGATCGCTTTCCAGTATTCTGTTCACTCCTACCACGAGGACGGTCGTATTACTCATAAAGATTGGATAGATACAACCTCTAAGTTCCCTAATTTTGATTTTGTACGGAACCTGAAGAATGATCTGGGCGAGAGAGGTACAATATTCTGCTACAGCGATCACGAAAACACGGTGCTCACTGCCATACGAGAGCAAATTGAGACCTTAGGTGCGAGTGACGCGGAAGAGCTGATCCAATGGATAGATTCGGTCACGTGGAAGAACGGGTCTCCGCGGGAGATGGTTGACATGTTCAAACTGGTCAAGGAGTACTACTATCATCCACTCATGGGGAGATCTAACAGTATCAAGAAAGTTCTTCCCGCTGTTATCCACGAGAGCGATTTCTTGAAGAAAAAGTACAGTAAGGGATACAATAGCTCCAACTTCAAGGATGCGCGATTCCTCGCTAAATCAGATAATCCATATGATCTACTCAAGGAGGAGGAAGGAATAGCCAAGGGTGACGAGGCTCTCGTCGCATATCTCAAGATAAGGCAAGGAAACGAGGATAATGTCAAGGAGGTGGAGAGGATACTCCTAAAGTACTGTGAACTTGACACTCTGGCCATGGTGATGATATTCGAGCACTGGAATGATCTCAAGTCTAGATGGAGAAATTGATGTCTAGGTATGGGAGCAGTTGCGGTACTCCGTTGAATGTCTCAATCACACCCTCAATAGACGTCTTCTCAAGAATAGGGGTGATTGGCTTCTTCACCCTAGAGGGCACAACCTCTGGAGTTATTCCTCCGAACTCCTCGTCGAGGTCCTGCAAGAGTTGAGTAAAGCTTGTCTGCTTGTCGACAAGCTTCTTCTCCAACCCCTGTGCCCCCGTCCACACTCGTCCTCCTCCTATACTGTCTACATAGTCGTGTTCCAGCCCCCTTGATTCAGCCACGTGCTGTATGAATATATTGTAGATCTCCAGTAAGAGTTCCTTGAGCCTGTCATATTCTTCGTCTGTCCATCTGCGACTACCTGAGAGGAGGTCTGCCTTTTCACCTCTCTTGAAGTTGTAACGCTTTATCTTCTGCTTGTCGAAGAACTCCTTGTTGATGAATTTCATATTGATGACTCCAATTGATCCGGTGATCGTTACAGGAGTGGCGTAGATCGGTTGTCCGAAGCTGGAGATGTAGTATCCTCCTGAGGCTGCAACATTGTGGAAGTATGTGTAGATGGGGAGCACTTTGCTCAACTTTCTCATCTCTTGGAGAATTGCTTCCGAGGCAACTGCACTACCTCCTGGGGAGTCTACGAAGAACACAACTGCCCTGAACCTCTTCTTGTTCTTGATCACCCACCTGATGCTCTGGACAACAGTGATGTCCCCCATCTTTTTACCTCCGAAGAGAGGAATGGGAATAGGGGGAGGGTTGCTGCTGCTGCCATCGACTATAGAACCCTCTGCAGTAATGATTGCCACCCCCTTTTTGCGCTTTGGGATTGTCAAGAACTTAAGTGCCCTGAAATAATCAGTTACTGGAATTTTCCCAAACTCTTCCACAACAATCTCCTCTATTCCTCCGTCGAGGACTCCATCGATCCAGCCATTGTCTAAGGCCTCCTGATCGGTCATTGGGCATGAATCTATCATCTTCCTCACTTCCTCAATACTCTTTCCCCTCCCC
>JALWRB010000070.1 GCA_027077875.1 Candidatus Heimdallarchaeota archaeon | reverse complement strand
ACAGATCCCTACATTCTCCAAAGGATCCAGCAGAGATTGCTCAAACGTGCCGTCAGGTTGTTAAAAAAAGGTGGCACACTGGTCTACTCCACCTGTTCAATGAATTCTGTGGAAAATGAGGAGGTCCTTGAACCATTTCTTGGACGACTGGAGCTTGAAGAAATTCCCGTGAAATTGGAGACACCCTTTTTCAGATCAGCCATCATGGAGAAGGCGGTCAGATTACTTCCGAATTTCCACTATTGTGACGGGTTCTTCATACTCAGGGGGGTGAAGAAGTGAGCAAGGAGGAACTGGATAGGTACCAGATCGATGATATCCTCTTCTCGACATTCGGTCTTGTCGTAGATCTCCCCGAGGAAGGGACGTTCTACCGGATAACTGATGACCTCACGGGAGACTACAGCTTGGTCTGGGTTCCCAATGTGATAGAAGAATATGAGAATCTTTACACCGCAGGGTTAGAGGTTGTGTACACCAAGGACAGAAAGAGGTTCGTATCTCCATCAATCATGGAGTTCTCGAAAGATGAGAGAGTGGAGATTAACTCAATAAAGCTGATGGATAAACTCACCAAGGGCAAGCCTATCTCGGTCAACATCTTTGGGAAATTTGAGGGAAAGCCCATCGTGATCACCTACCACAACTATCCTGTAGCATACGGTTCAGTAGTCAACGGAGAGTTCACCCCACTCGTCGACGTGGGGATGTACCTACGTGAAGGAAATTAATCACACTTTTCTCCTGCATTTTATAGGAACTGCTAAAATGGAACGATCCTTATAGTGATTGTTTGAATTCAGAAAGTATTGACATCAATAGACTGGAGACCAAGTCTGTGATAGAGCTTCCTCGCCTCATCGATCTAAAACTTCATGCGATCGAGAACATCGCAGAGGACTCGAAGAAACTCCTGATGGGAGACACGGCCGCTCTGATCGTTGACGAGATAACGTACAAGCTCGCAGGTAAGAGGGTAGAGTCGGTCCTTGACGACGGAGGCATCGATACACATACCCTCTTCATCAAGAAGGCCACAATGGAAGAAGTCGAGAAAGCAAGAGAGCTCTACAAGGAGACAGGAGCAGAGTTCTCCGTAGCGGTTGGTGGTGGAACGGTAATCGACGTGAGCAAGTACTCCAGCTTCCTCTCCAACATGCCATTTGCCTCAGTTCCAACTGCTGCCTCACACGACGGCATCTCAAGCGCTAGGGCCTCGATCAAGGGAGAGGGGAGATCACATTCCTACGAGGCGAGACCACCAATGCTCGTAATAGGTGATGTGGAGACTCTTTCCAAAGCACCTCCTCGATTCGCGATTTCCGGAGCAGGGGATCTATTGTCAAACAAGACAGCTGTCCTCGACTGGTTATTGTCCGAGAGAATCACAGGAGAGCACGTCAGCCAGTACGCCTCACTCCTCTCAAACGCTACCGCAGATGCAGTGATCCGTGAGAGAAGGGAGATAGCCGCAGATGCAATTAGACGCACCTACTCGGTCTTCAAGGGGCTGATTTCTAGCTCGATGGCTATGTGCATTGCAGGATCATCCCGACCTTCGAGTGGGGCTGAACACCTAATATCACATAAATTGGATGCAGTTCTTGACAGTCCCGCAATGCACGGGGAACAAGTGGGTATCGCAGCCATATTCACGATGTATCTCCACGGGGGGGACTGGAAGGAGATCCGTAAGACATTATCCACAATAGGTGCGCCCACAACAGCAAAGGGTATCGGAGCCGACGAGGACGTTATGATAGATGCAATAATGAATGCACAAGCTCTCAGGCCAAACAGATACACGATCCTGTCATCTTCCATGACCAAAAAAGCGGTAAGGAAGGGGCTAGAAATTACCCGAATTATCTAAGGTTGTATGTTCATTTTCTGACCAAGGGAAAATACTTACTTTGAGATATCGAAGCGTTCGATGAAGACGATCTCCTTGAAGCCCTCGATCATCTCCTTGATTTCTTGGGCAATACTCTTCTTGGCGAATTGGATGTATTCGAAGTACGTCACACGCTTGGGCAATTCTATATTGACGGTATCCCCATCAATATCAAGGATAGCATCTGACAGATCTGCACCTGGTAGCCTTCTCCCTATGATTGCCTGTATTCGCCCCTCGACATCGTCGATGACCTCCTTGATCGTGATCTCGTAGTTGAGGTTCTGTCCAGCTAACCGGTGATTGAAGTCTATCCTTACCCTTCCAGAGGTGACGGACAGTACCTTCCCCTCCTGATTTCCAACGGTTACCCAGTCACCCTTCTGTGGGTTAATCTGCATTCTCTGGAACTCACGTCTTGGTACAAGTTTAATATTGGACGGGTCCCTTGGACCAAATGCATCGTTACTCTCGACGTCTATTTTGATCACCTCACCAACCCCTTTCCCGATCAGGGCTTCCTCGACCTTCGGAGGGAACCAATGCGATCCAACAACTAAGAGAAGTGGCTCATACACCTTCTCCTCATCGAAGATCTTGTTCTTCTTCGCCACTTCCTCGAAGGTTGTGTCAAATATAGAACCATCCTCACTAAGTTTGGAAACATAATCTACCTTGATAAATGACCCCTCTGCGACCTTGCTCATCGTAACCAAACAAATATTGTTCTTAGTTCAATTAAAGCTTTTAGTTAACCTTCGCAAGTCAATGTCACTTGGACATTGACGAAAGACTTAGATAATTAGCTGTGATCAATAAGTAGAGAGAAGATTCAATGGGTGTTCCACTTGTAAAGTATTTTTCATTGCTTAGAACCTACCTCAAACCATACAAAACCCAAGTAATTCTCCTTTCAATCACAATGGTCTCCTCCATAGTAATCAGCATCGTGAACCCACAGATCATCAAATTCTACATAGATTCGGTCAAGGGTGAGACGGAGATTCAGACCCTCCAGCAAGCAGCGATACTCTACATTGGGCTGGCAGTTATTCAGCAGACCATCGGGATCGCTTCGGTCTTTCTCTCACAGAGGGTATCGTGGGGCTCCACCAACTTGCTGCGATCCGAGGTCCTCACACATGCCATGAACTTGGACATGACCTTCCACAACCAGTACAAACCAGGGGATCTTATCGAGAGGGTAGACGGTGATGTCAACGCCCTGTCAAATTTCTTCTCCAGACTGGTCCTTCAGCTTGTCTCAAACATGCTCTACCTAGTTGGTATTCTTCTCGCCATCTACCTCGAAAACCTCATCCTTGGGTTGGTGTTTACCGTGTTCTCACTGATTGGATTGGTCATCACCTATTACATCCGGAGATTTGTGGTCCCCTATTTCAAGCGAATGCGGGAGGCATCGATGGAGTTGATGGGCTTCCTCGAAGAGCACCTACAAGGAACCGAGGATATTCAGGCCCTCGGAATGACAGAATATGTGAAAGAGAAGCACTACGCAAACGAGTCAAAGTACTACCACCACACAATCAAAGCTATTGTCTTCAGTCGCCTGATCAACCTCACATACAACGGACTCATAGCCTTTGGTACTACATTCGTCTACGTCGTGGGTGTTCCTATCCACCTCCGCGGAGGAATCACACTTGGTTCCCTCTTCCTCATCAATTACTACGTCTCCCTCCTCGTCCAGCCAATTTTCGTCATCCTCTCACAGATCCAGACACTTCAGCAAGCGGACGCCTCTATCGAGAGAATCGATGAGCTGTTGAACATGGAATCCAAGATTTATGACAATGGGGTACTACCTGTGCCCGACAAACAACTTGATATGGAGTTCAGGGATGTGACATTCGCCTACCATGAGGGAACCAACGTATTAGAGAACCTCTCTTTCTCAATACCAGCAGGGAAGACAGTTGGCTTAATCGGCCGTACTGGCAGCGGGAAAACGACGATATCCCGGCTGATTTACCGGTTCTACGAACCTCTGTCGGGCCAGATACTACTGGACGGAAGGGAGATTCGAGAGTACCAGCTCAGGGAGTTGAGGAGGAATATAGGTGTGGTTACTCAGGACGTCCAGATCTTCCAAGCGACGGTACGTCAGAATCTCACTTTCTTCGACGATAGCTTCGACGATGATGAGGTCCTCTCGATCATTCATAAAGTCGGTTTGACCGAATGGTATACTGAGCAGGAGAATGGACTGGATACAAGAATATCAGAGAGTCAGTTATCTGCAGGTCAGGCTCAGCTACTCTCTGTCGGACGGCTATTCCTGAAGAACCCTAAGATTGTCATTCTCGACGAGGCTTCCTCCAGACTGGACCCCGTGACCGAGAACTATCTTGATCAAGCAGTGATGAAATTACTTGAGGGTAGAACTGCTCTTATTATTGCCCACCGCCTCTCTACCCTAGACAAAGCAGACTACATACTGAACATCGAATTTGGAAAGCTCATTGAGTTCGGGAGGAGAGAAGAGCTGCTCAAGAATCCAAATTCGAAGTACACCAAACTTCGAGCCAGCGGAACGGAGGTTGTAGCCACATGAATGAAGAGATGGATGATATCAGCATCCTCAAGATAGTATGGGAGCTAATCAGATTTGGAAAGGGGAAGTTCTTCCTCAGGGTTATTGGTCTTACCCTTTTCTTCCTCAGTCCACTGGTAACCACCTACTTGGTGAAGGAGATTTTTGACAAACTAGACGGTAGCCCCAATCTTCCATTGGACATCTGGACCGTCATAATCCTCATACCCATCATCGCGTTTGCAAGGATAGGCGTGAATATCATCACTGTGATATTGCAGTTCATGTTCGTGCAGAGTAGCCAAGTCCTTCTGAGGAGCAATCTCCTGTCAGGTATCCTCAAACAACCAGGAGCAGCTGCTTTGAAGGACTCTTCTCCCGGGGAGGCCATCTCACGATTCAGAGGAGATGTACGGGAGATCGCGTGGTTTGTCAGCTTCACCGCCTACATCTTCGCCTACGGTATCTTCTTCGTGATAGCTTTCGGGACGATGTTCGTGATCAACAGAACCGCTGCTACCATGGTGATTATCCCTTACCTCGTGGTTCTAATTGTTATCTACAAAGGGAGGAAGAAGCAGAAAGAGTACAGAAGACTAGCCCGAAGAGCTGCAGGTCAGGTTACTGGCATGGTGGGGGAGACCTTCGGAGCTATCCAGTCCATCAAGGTGGCGAGTGCTGAGGAAAGCATCACTACGCACTTCAGCAAACTCGGAGAAGAGAGGAGAAGGGCAGCAGTGAAGGACGCTACCTTCCAGGCATTTCTCCGCAGCTTTGGCTCAATGATGGTAACGCTCAACTCAGGGATACTCCTCTTTGTGGTCGCGAATGACATGAGAAGCGGACTGTTTAGCGTAGGAGACTTCGCTTTCTTCATCTTTCTACTGGGATGGATGCAGGGATTCGTCAATAATCTTGGAGAGCTTATCTCATGGCAGGCTCGTGCTTCAGTGAGCTTCAAGAGGCTCTCCAAGTTGAACAAGGGAGTGAGATCTAACTCCGATCCAAAGGAATTGCTTGAGAATCATGATATCTACTTAGATAAGCAGTATAAAGCTAAACCATGGAGGAAAGATGAACCCGAGCCGCTGAAGGAATTAAGTGTGAATGATCTGAGCATCCGCCACAAAGGAGGAAACTCTGAGTTCTGGCTTCGAGACATCTCGTTCTCATTGCAGAGAGGGGAGTTCACTGTCATCATTGGGAAGGTGGGCTCGGGTAAGACCACGCTATTGAGGGGAATGCTGGGATTACTCCCAGTAGAGAGTGGTGAGATCTTGTGGAATGGAAGTCCCGTAGTTGTCCCGTCGGAATTCTTCACACCACCAGTCTCCACCTACACCCCCCAACTCCCAACCCTGTTCAGCACAACTATCCGCGAGAATCTACAGATGGGATTGGACAAGGAGGTTGAAGAGATCAAGGAGGCTGTTAAGCTCTCTGTCCTCAACGAGGATCTAGAGGATTTCGAGTCAGGTCTCGATACCGTCATCGGACCTAAGGGTATCAAGCTCTCAGGTGGACAGAAGTACAGGGTAGCTGCTGCAAGGATGCTTCTTAGAAAGTCCGAACTCATAGTCGTGGACGACCTGTCCAGTGCTCTCGATGTAACTACAGAAAATGAACTCTGGGAAGGTCTGTTCCGCACTCAGAACAGTACATTCCTCGTGGTCTCACACCGACCTGCAGTCCTCAGAAGGGCTGACAAGATCCTTGTCATGGATAAGGGAAAATTAATTGCGCAAGGAAAACTAGACGACTTATTGCCGAGTAATTCGATTGTAAGTGAGATCATGGAAATGATAGAGGAGAAGCGACTGACTCCACAGAATGGAAAGTAAAGCTATATTTTAGTATAGGTTTATAGCTATAGTAATAACCTGTGAGCAATTAAAATAGTAACAATGTGTTATAATAATAATACATTTAAGTGAACAATTCACAAAATATCTAAGTAATTATTACTATCAAAGATATAGGAATGCCTAGACTTATATAGAAAGAGTGAAGATTGGAATCCACTTAGGAGGCATTTAGAATGCAACTAAAGACTGTTTCAATAATTCTACTAGGACTGATGCTTGTCTCACCCTACTCTGTGGGTGCCCAGATCATCGGTCACCAAGCAACCGCGTACAAGGCTACGAAGATTACCTCGGGAGATATCAAAATTGATGGTGATTCCTCCGACTGGAGTGACATTCCAGCTGCAGATCTCGAGCTAGAGAGCTACAAGAAACTCCCCGGTGAGTATAAGATTGATGTAAAGATAGCCTATGACGGTACAACCGTATACTTCCTCGTCGAGATCCCCGATGAGTACTTCTTTACCGCAGGGAATCCGGAGATGTCACCTGCATTAGCCATGGCAACTCCCATCAACGCCTCAGAAGGAGCACACATGGGTGCACCAAGTGAGGACAATCTCGACAAAAGTGAGGGATTCGTCGACATCATGCACTGGGAAACTGGCCTTGGTGAGCATGGTGTTGTAGCAGGGGACAATGGGACTGCCACAGGCAAGGGGATTGGTGGATTGGATGACGAGTTCGCTTCTACACCCTTTGACAGACATGATGACGTAGGTGAAAATGGATGGACAGGAGTCTGGGATCATACCACCACGACATACACCAACGGAGATGCAGGGAAGTATATCTTCGAGTACAGCAGGTCGATGAATGCAGCCGAGGACACAGATGCATCGTACAAGGATGGTGGAGAGAGTGAGATCTTCTTCGCATACTGGAACCCGCAGGAGACTGGAGATGGATGGACGGCCAACGGTCATTACACTAACGAGGGAGCGCTCGTTGTCGGATTTGGATTTGAGCCCTCCGTACCCAATCTCTGGTTGATCCAAGGAAGTGTCCTTGCGGTCATTGTCATCCTAATCGGTGTGGGCGGTTATGTCTTCTGGAAGAAGAAGAAGGCCGCTTAAGCATCGTAACATCTTCTAATTTCTGAGATAGTACATTTCACATATCTTACGGTCTCTACACAACACTTATCGACAAATCTGCGAAATTTGACGATCCATATTTATTTGAATTATATGGATAATTTCCGAAATTTTCAGAATATATCGAGACCTGATGAACCATTTCCAAGAAAACATTGACCAACTCTTTTATTCCCCTATGCCAACTGTACTATCTATGAGTGTTATGGAGAATCCCATCACGAAGACAACAGCAGTAAGAAGAGTACAGAGTATAATCCTCCACGCAGCACAGGAGTATTTCTACAGACATGGTTTTGACCAGTTGATGCCAGTCATCCTATCCCCTATCACAGACCCATTGGGACCCGACCCCGGTTCCTCTGTCATCAAGACAGGTGAGATCGAGTACCTCGGGCAGAGACTACAGCTCACCCAATCCATGATCCTTCACAAACAGGTGGCCATCGGAATGGGGAGCGACAAGCTATTTATCGTCTCGCCCAACGTCAGGTTGGAGTCACCCGAACGAGCAAGCTCAGGAGTCCACCTCTTCGAGTTCTCCCAAATTGACTTCGAGCTCAAGGATGCCAGTTCGGAAGATGTGTTCGTCCTCCTCGAAGACCTCTTTAGGTACATCAGGAAATCTGTGGAGAAGGAAGGGTCAGACGCTCTCGAAGTCCTAGGGAGAAGACTCCCCGAGTGGTCAAGATTCCCCGTCTACACCATCCACGAGATGATCGAGAGATACGGAGACGACTGGGAAGCAGAAGCAAGCAAGGCACACACAACACCATTCTTCGTCACCTGCCACAAGCGCGAATTCTACGACAAAAGGGACAGATCCGTACCGGGGGAGCACTACCTCAACTACGACCTCTACTATCCCGAAGGCTATCTTGAAGCTCTTTCCGGAGCAGAGCGCGAGCACGAGTACAACAGACTAGTAGAACGCATCACAGCAGATGGGTTCTCTCTCGAGACCTACGCCCCGTACATATCCCTCGCTAAGGAAGGAAAACTCTCACCATCCG
>JALWRB010000069.1 GCA_027077875.1 Candidatus Heimdallarchaeota archaeon | reverse complement strand
TGTAGATTCTACATAGCTATATGGATATTTTGGGAAGAAATTTTGGTTAGGAGACATAAAGAGATATAATTGGGCATTCGTTCGTGAAATCAGATTGAGTTCCAGATATGACGTCTATGAGGCCTTACTGAACTACCCTCTTACATGGGTTACCATAAAGTGGCTACTCCTCGTGATCTACCTACGTTCCTCGTTTTTCCACATTATCGAGGGGTCTTTCGGTTCACTCCTCTCGGTCGTCTTGGTTGTCGCAACTTTTGTCTTTCTTGTTGTATCTGTTCAATGGAGGTTAGAAACACCTCCTGAGCAAATGCAGATTTTACGTTCTGCAGGTCGTTCGATGATTATTCCGTACTTTCTTCTTTTTCATTTGCATTCTATCTACAGCCGCGTAAAGGAGGAGAACATCTACATTCGGATGAGTTACTGGATGATCTTCTTCCTTGTCGCTCTGTTCTCAGTCATTGTCTCGATAATTCTGGCCGTTTCGCTGTTCAGTGTACCGTACAAAGGAATCGTTGTGATAATTGGATTCATCCTCATCGGACCAATTATTCACCTCCCCATGCTCGCTGCTCGATCCGTCGTCGATAATGAAGCTATTGGCTTGCTCACATCGGGAATGTTCAGGAGATCCGTGATTTCAATCTTTTCCATTGCTACCTCCCTGCTCATCCTCTGGTTCAATCTATGAGAAAGTATTTGATATGATTTCTTGTATAGAATAATATGAAGCGGGTAGTTCCCATTCTTATTCTGTTGCTTTTGGTGTCTTCTGCGTCCGCTGAGGTCACGAATATCTCCCAGTATGAGTTTAAAGGAATTGATGGTCAGGTGCACACCTTTGGTGAGTTTAACTACACGTATATCTTCATTGATTTCTTCGCCACTTGGTGTATTCCATGTGTTCAGTCTACAAAGGAGCTCATCCAACTTCAAGATTACAGGGGGGATGTTATCGACATCCTCTCAATTTCAGTAAGTGAGGAGACTGACTCTATTGAGAAAATCCTTGAGTTCAAGGAAGAGAACAATATCACATGGGACATGGGAATTGACCCCAATATGACTCTCACCTTGGATGTCGGGGTTCTTTATATTCCATCATACGCACTGATCTCTCCCGAGGGAGATCTTCTGGAATTCATTAATGCCACGGAACTCCCCGATGTGTATGACATGATCGAAGTCGTGGACACCTACACACAGAGTACCAACAGCTCCCTACCCCCAAGGACTGAGACTACCTCTGAGGATGTTCCATTGATGTGGTACTTCGTCCCACTCTTTGCTCTACCCCTACTCAAAAGATTTAGAGAATAAATTTAGATCGGTACTCTGAATGAGGATAGGACATGGTTAATCGCGATCTTATCACCCTGTGAAACTCTGATTGCTATGTTTCTCATTCTTTCCAGTTCCTCTTCATCAGGTTGCTTAGATACGTTGTATACAAGTATTAACTTGACTTTGTTGTTCACTTTAAGCTGTTTCATCATGAAGTTGTCCTTGACAATAATGTCATCTAAATCGTTCGTTGGATGTCTCTCTAGCAACTCTATGATTCTTGGACGAGGGAGCTCCTCGTCGTCCCCCAAGTAGTGCTCGAATATAGGGAAATTCATGGCGTGATAGAGTATAAAAGCTAATGGCACTGTGTGTACTTGAAATATCTGTATTTGAACTCTTACACTCTACTCAATACATTCGTCATGGTCTCTTGACCAACAGTAGAATATAAAGGATGGTCTGTAGAGTGGGTATGTTATCCGAGGTCATGATCTCTGGATCCGCGTTCACCCACAACTATCTTAGGGAAAGTCTAAGTGAAGACAGGGTTCTGAAGATTCTCCAGACGCTCAACTCGGGAGGAATTCCAACACTACTACCCGTACCAGAACAACGGATCTACATCCTCTCACTTCCATCGAGATCCAATACTGGGAGACTTGGTTATGTGGCAATTCTCCATGGGAATCAACTCACTGAGTTCCATGAAAATTCTTCCTCTGGGTTATTGTATTTTGTGAATTCATACCAGAGAGCGATTGAACGGATGCCAGAAGCAAAGGTATTTGTCCTCTCTGAACTCCGCTCTGCTCAAGAGGGTATCCGCAAGCTTTTCAGAAGATCCCCCCACCTATTAAAAGACTATGAACGGAGGAGCACAGAGCTCATCTCATGGTTAGATTTTGCCACAATCCTCCCCTTTGAGGTCAGCTACGCCAACCTTTCAAAACACTTGAGGAACTCCTATCCCAGTGACATAGAACTCTATGAGATGCTGGTCTCTGGTGAAGACTACGAAAATTCACTAAGCATAGTCCGTAGATTGGTTGTAAGAAAGATGAGAATAGTTGACCAGATGCTAAATCATATGATTCTTTGCTAGAATTCGATACTCTATGAACCTATTTCTTCTTCGGAATGCTCGGGACGCCGAAGTCACTACTTTTTGGTGCAGTCTCCTCCTCTTCCTCCTCCATCGGTTCAGAGGTTTCTTCCAGATCCTCTGCAGAACTGGAGGACATCACACTCCTGAGAGCTGTGACTACACGATCCATTTTCTTCTCGAGGAGATTAATCTTCTTAATCATCTTCTTCATCGTTTTTTCGAGTTTCTCGATGCGCTCGTTGTTCTTCTCCCCTTCTTCGAGTACCCCACCTATAAGTGCGTTCGATGCTTGAGCCACTGTCTCGACAGCAGCTGCAACCTCTTTCTCCACATTGCCAGAACCACCACCAGGGGCAATCTCGTACACTCCGTCTTGTTCGAATATTGGGAGTTTGTGGTCACGTTTGTTCAGCAACCGCCTGGCCATGATGTCGAATGCGGTGTCGATATTAAGACCCGTCTTGGCAGATGTGTCCATGTAGTAGAAGGTAATTCCAAACTTTGCTGCCATCTGCTTGAGGTAGTCGACTGCCATTCCCGAAGTAACCTGTCGGGTCTCAACGAGGTCTGCTTTATTACCCAATGCGATGAAGGTCTGGATAGAATTATTCGAGAAATTTGTACAGTCCTCAATCCACTGTTTCAGATTGGTTAGCGACTGAGGATCTTGGACGTCAAAGACGAGAAATGCAGCATGACCTCCTTTAAAGAATGACTTCCGGGCAGAAACATAAGCATCTTGGCCTGCAAGGTCGAATATCTGCATCTTGACATCTATATTTTCAATGTTCAGGGACTTCGAAGCAAAGTCAGCTCCGATGGTCTTGAGGTAATCTCCAGTGAATCCCCTACCCATGTAGCGCTCACGAATCGAGGTCTTACCGACTGCTCCATCTCCTGTCAGGAGTATTTTAAACATGTAACTTGGCATCACGTCACTTCCAATCTTTATCTCTCATGGAATTCCAAGAAATAAAAACCTCTCGCATTACCTGTCCGAAATTGATTTAGACTGTCTTGTTGAGATTCTTGATGAAGGAGTTAATCTCCGAGTCGATGACCTGCTTACTCCTCTCGTAGCTGTCCTTTTGGAACACAAGATCCTTCCTTGGTACCATCTCTTTGA
Organism: Candidatus Heimdallarchaeota archaeon; assembly: GCA_027077875.1. GTDB lineage: Archaea > Asgardarchaeota > Heimdallarchaeia > Heimdallarchaeales > Kariarchaeaceae > S139-21. The sequence continues at coordinate 4,980 of JALWRB010000069.1, read as the reverse complement.
AGTAGATTGTGAAGTTGTTCCTCTCGAAGAATCTTCCACGGACTCCGAAGAATGGCTTCATTGTTTTCCTGAACATCCTAGAGAGAGCCTCATTGATCTCACCACTTGAGATAGCGAACTCTTTGAAAAACTCCTTGTCAATGTGCTGAACAAATTCTGCCTTGCTGAATTTCTCGCCATCATTGATCTTCAGAAGTTCAAGGAGGAGGGTAGAACCGATCTGTCCAGCTCTCGAATCGAGATAGTAGATAATTCTTCTGAGTTTCTTGTACTTGTTATTCTCGGTATTTAGTATCCTATCTACCGTCATGAACTTGCCTTTTGAGTAGAAAATGGCGATGGCTCCGATCACTGGGCCATCCATGGTACCCTGCTCGATTACCTCTGAGAGCAAGAGTCGCCTACCAGACTGGTGAGTGAAGAGCTGTTTTGAATCCTGAGCCTTCTCAATGGTTGCCCGAAGTTCGTGCTTCAGCCTAAAGAGGAGTTGATCTAACATATTCATCCACCGAGTACGAAAAGCGAACTGGTTTCGCTACATCGCAAATTTGAATCATCATGACAATATGCACTTATAAATCTACTCTTGACAATTAGGGGGAAATACCAGAAACTACGGGTATGTACTCGCGGAGCTCCGAAAGTACCCCTGTGTTCGTGTCCGATAATCGTACTTTCAGGTACAATACGTAAAAATCTTCATCGGTTTTTACCAACAGATAAATAGGTATATGCAAATGATGACATGATGGAAGAAGTATATGTCGCACGAGTGGATAAGACTCTTTTCACTTCTTTGACCGAGTGGATGACATTCGGCACTACCTCAGCAGGTGTTTTCCTTGCTGTTGTAATTCTCTTTTCCACTAATATCGATGACTTCTTCATCTTCATCAGTTTCCTTCTAGTAGGAGGTGTTTCGCTTTACCTCGACATTATTCGCATGCGTGTAAACCGCAACAATATGACTGAACGAAGATTCTGGTACCGAACCACGAGGTACATGGGAGTCTTCTTAAGCGGAGGGTACCTCGCTGGAATGCTGTGGGTCTACCTCAGCCGTATTTTCTCGATGATGGTCATATCTTGGGTTGCCTTCCCACAGACTTTCGCCAACGATGAGATCTCTGATCCATATGTTACCGAGTTGCTGACACTGGCAATTCTTGTATTCAGCGTTCTCATTGGACTATCGTTCTACCGGATACTTGTGGAAAACTCATTCTCGGGAAGTAGGGTTCAGCTTTTCTCGGGGGGACATGAAATTGCCTTCCTCATTCAGTTCTTCCTGATGGCAGCTTATCTCCCCCTGATTCTTATGACGGTTGCGTTTGGTACACTTAAGAGTGAAGACTTCGAGTCAAACTTTGTAGCCGCCAGCCTCGGACAGGTCGTCTACCCTCTGTTCTTTATACCGTTAACACTCTTGATTACTCTTGTAGTTGTGGACATTGTCCCCAAGATCCTCGACCACTCGCAGTACCGCTATCCCCGACTAGAGCATCGTGGAATGATTGCAGGACAATTTCTGGTCTCTGTATTCCTCATATTCTTCTCAGTGAACATGTTCCGGTTCTCAAGATCCAACTCATTCATCATATTTATTGTCGTTCTACTGCTTGAAGGGATGGTTATCTATCAAGTCCTATCTGGGCTGAAGCGGGAACTATGTAGTACTTGTCAGCTGGTGAAGAGTACCACAGATAGTGGATCAATCTGCATATCTTGCGAGGGTGAGATGCCTGATATCAAGGTACCTAAACTCCTTGAGAGCAAGGCTAAGGTACCGCAGTGTCCAAGTTGCAAGGAGGAGTGGAGTTCATTCTCTAGGCAGTGCAGTAATTGCAACTACCTTTACCTTCTATCCTGTCCACATTGTGCTCAGACCATCAATCCTCTGTGGACAGTGTGTGTGAGTTGCAAGAACGACCTCATCCCAATTCCTAAAATAGCCCTAGAGGCCGGGAGTTCGACGAGCTTCTCAAAAAGTGCGGTATTATCTGTTGTGTTCGGTGCCGTACTTCTGCTGAATCTGATATTCGAGATACTCACTATAATTACCGTTAACTCTCTAACAGGTGAAGATAGAACTCAGCACTGGATCTTTTTCATCTCTGCAGTCTACAGGTCAATTGTCTACGGAATCGCCCTTCTCCTCCTGATCTACCTTATGCTGAACTTCTCGAAGCAGTATTTCACACCGGTCATCCTCTTAGTGATCAAGTTGGTGCTCTCAGGTATCTCGTTGATTACCCTGTATGTCTTTCCCTTCTTGGTCTTCAGGGTTATTGACATGGTCATGCCCGTCATCCCCCTGATATTCGGGTTACCTTTGTTACTCTTGGCCCTCGCAATGTGGGTCTATTTCTGGAGGAGGGAGTGGATAAACCTGCTAGAGTTCCGACCAACGGTTGGGTACGACCCGTTTTTTGACAACATCTCGGAGGTAGATACCAATGAGTGAGAACAAGTCTGTTGCACGATCTGAGAGGTATACTCCAAAGTACAATAGCGCGACCACCAGTTACTCAGCTGCGATCATCCTTTCAACCGGGATATTTGTCTCCCTTTACTCGACTTTCATTACTGGAACCGAAGGCTTCCTCAAGATACTGAGGCTTGTGTATTTTGATTTTCAGTTCTCTGCCTTTACCTCAGTTTATGCCATCAGCATACAAGTTTTCTTCACCCTGATCGGGAACGACTGGCCGAGTCTAATATTGAACTTTTTCCTCGGATGGTTCATTGGAGGGATGCTCGCAGGATTCATCTACGGAAAGAAGGCGAGGAGCGGCAGCATCGAAGTCGCACGGATTCTATTTAAGACCACTGTGCTCTACCTATTGGTAGTATTCAGTTTCAGCTTGTACTCAGTGAATGGAATTGGGTTGGAAGATATTATCATAGGGCCAGCGATAATGATCTTCCTCTTCTTCCTGACCCTGATGTCTCTACCGTTAGCTCTCGCTGCCCTCGTGGGAATACAAATAGGAGTGATACTAAAAAATGTCTGATCGAACCAGATTTCTGTACCAGATACCCTCTGCCCTCAGAAGGCCCAAGGGTATCCAAAAACTGTTCACCTTCCTCCTCATCGCGACACTGGTAGGTCTGATCCTGATCTCATTCGGGAACTCACAGACTGCCCCATTGTCTGATGTCGGATCGACCAAATATCAGGAGGCTCCCGGAAAATCTCTAGGAGATACAGGTGGGGACTTTCCATTTTCCCCCAATCTTGACAACATAGATCCATCGAATCTTCCTCCGATAGACCCCGGAAATATTCCAGGAGGTGGAATACCTACTGGTAGCCCCCCTGACATCAGTCCCCCCGATATTCCGACTGGTAATCCGCCCAACGTTAATCCTCCCGATATCCCTACCGCGAATCCTCCCTCTATAGACCCTCCTGACATCAATCCTCCAGATATCAACCCCCCTGGTGGATCCCCTGGTGGTGGGAACTCACCCAATATAAATGTCTCCCCCCCTTCATTCAACGTGGATCAGAAGGATCCGAAATACAGATTCTTCCCCTCCTTCAACCTGACCGATCTGGGAAACATCAAGATCTCGATTGGGGACATCGAGATAGACTTCTCGATCTCGATCTCCGTGGTCATTCTCCTCATACTATTGGCCCTTCCACTTCTTATCACAAAGATTTTCACTCCTTGGGCTCTTTCTCTTATGAAGGAGACTGAAGAAATACCACAGACAGACGTTGTTGATAGGAAGAGGCAGAAGGAACTAGAGGAGCAGGAACGCAAACGTAGAGCGGAAAGGAAACGCAGACTCCTCACTTTCAGAGACTATGTCATGGATATCCTCTCTCACATCTCTGTGCTGGAGAAGTCACTAACCCCAGAGGAGATCGTGATAGAGGTCTACCACGAATTGGATGAAGCTTTCAGCAAGTTCTCCGCTCTCAAGAGGGAACCCGGAGTGACCCCACTGGAGCATTCTCACTCGGCCTTCACCTCGGACGAGGTAAATACCAGTGCCCTCGAATCTATCGTGAACATGTTCTACCTGTCAAGATTCGGACGTAAGGAAATCAACCAGTCACACATCGAGGAGTTAAGATTTCTGCTGGGAAATCTCGTGAAGGAGGAAATACTCAATGAGTAGAGGCTTTCAGATAAACAAGGGGTATCTCTTCTTGGCCATACTTGTGGGAACTATCTTCCTCTTCTCAGGCAACACCTATGCCCCTCCATACTCCATCTATAATACCTCTGAACTGGGGGTCTCCAAATTCTATCAAGGGATTAGCGATACCGAGGTCTTCCAGACCTACAGGTCAACTATCTCCCCCCTCGGGCTCTCCAATTTCGAAAATAATGCGAATCAGACGATGATTATAATTGTGGGATCAGAAAGGCAATACCTTGACGGAGAGCTGGAAGTCTACTCTTCTTTCCTGAAAGCAGGGGGTACCATTTTACTCTTCGAGGACTTCGGTCCAGCCCGTGCCATAGCAGAGAGATTCGGAGTGGTGTTCATGAATGGTGTGTACAAGGAAACGAACCCTGATCTATACACAAATTCCCCCGACAAACCTCTCGTGTTCGATTCGGTATTGTCAGAAGTAGTTGGTTTCCAGCTTCCACCGTTGCAGATGAACCGAGCAGTCCCTGTGGTTGATGTTGCTGGCTTCGTAGATGGCACCGCCTTCCCGATCCTTATGCCTTCTTCCAGCTCGTCGTTCGTTGACATCAATGATAACAATATCGTCGAGAACGGTGATTTCAGCGGTAATGTCCCACTGGGGATATTCAAAACTGTCAATGAAATTGGGAAGTTGGTGGTCTTTGGGGATGCCTCACTCCCAATCAACCAAAATTGGAACTCGAAGTTCACGTACCAAGGAGTACAGTATGACACTGGAAATGCATTCTACTCCATATTAATCCTCCTCTTTCTCTCCGAGCAGTTCGGGATAGATACTATAATTTTCGATGAGAGCCACCAAGC
>JALWRB010000068.1 GCA_027077875.1 Candidatus Heimdallarchaeota archaeon | reverse complement strand
CAAATGAAGGGGCAACCATCAAATCCCCTGCATTTAGCATATCTGACATAATAAATCCCATCTATGATAAAATGCAGGGAAAGAGTAAAGAGGAGATGTTTACGATATTTATTCAGGAATTTCAACTCATCCGAGTTGAGGACGCAGAGAAATTTGCAGAACAATATATGAGGGCAAACACTTTGAGAAGTATTATGCCTATTATAATCTCCGGAGATGATGGAGAGACTATAGCAACGGCTACTACCGATGAGGAGAAGCTAGCATACTATTTTGGGGTTCACGCTCGGATGATGGTTCCTTTGCAGGTGCAGGTTTCACTAGCTTCTCTTGATGTTCTAATCTCGAATTATACAATTTATGAAGAGGACCTCCTACCAATCTTACAAAGAAATTTCTTTGTAAAACCTTCGCAGGTACTAAATTACCTCAAAGCTCTTCGTTACGGTTTTGAATTGAAATTTTACGAGGCAGCATATCTGCTCATTCCCCTATTGGAGAATTCAATTCGATGGGTTTTGTACCTAAATGGAGAGATAACGACGAAGAATGAGGATAAAATTCAACAACAATACCTCCTGAACGCAATGCTGGGAGGTGATCGATTTGACTTGGAAAGATATTTTGACAGAAATATTGTCCATACGTTAAAACTGCTTTTAATTGACAAATTCGGATTTAATCTTAGGAATCGTGCGATGCATGGATTGGATGCTGACTCCAATTTGTTAAAATACGAGTATGTGTACGTCTGGTTGCTTTCAGTGTACTTGGTCCTCTTTGGTTATAATATATTTCAAAACACTGGGAAGCCAATATTTCACTATACGGTGAGTGAATGAAAGAGGAGGACATAATTAATCGAGATAATAGGGAGATCCAGAATCATATCTCTACTATTCGTACGAGGTTGATGAAGGTCGACGAATTGTATTCCACAAATCAGCCTTCACCCCTTGGCAGATTCATTGGAGAATCCCTCAAAGAAATAGGCATTACTTATTTGAAAGAAGAATTTAACCTGAAGAAGAGAACAAGTAGACAAACAATAAAGAATTTAGAAAAAGCTGAGAGGAAGAGCAGAGAAAACGAGCGTTTAGCTGAGATCAATGAGCTGAATAAGCAACTTCATCAACTTCTGATGGGTGTCAGCGAGCTCACCCACTCCCGGAATCAAAACTCAGACAGACTCGTCAAGAGACTAAATAAGGTTGATAACGCGAAAAAGGTTGGAACAAAAATCTCAAGATTGAAGGGTGTCTTGGACAGTCTCTCGAGACTGACGTTGGTGAGGAATGAAAGCCTCAAAGAATTGAGAAAGGAAAAGAGCAGAAGTAAGGTTAAGGGAACTCAGACTCTTGAGAAATTGACTGTCAGTGAATTTAGAAGGCTATTAAACGAGGGCGAAAGCTCCCGCCTGGACTTCAAGCAGATGACGTACAACAAGCGCACAAAGTGGAAGGCCCCTGAGAGATCCGAATTCGCCAAGGACATAGTCTCCTTCGCAAACTCACAAGGTGGACGAATTATTCTTGGTGTGGTGGACAAGACGCTCGAAGTCATTGGTATTAATACTGAACTTTTCATCCCCGAGACCATGCTTCAGATCGCCTCCTCCTACACTTCTAGAACCGTTCAGAACCTTGAGATATACCCATTAGTAGTTGATGGGAAAACTGTCGGAGTGATAGACATACCCGAGAGCAGTGACAAACCCCACAGCTTTAAAGACACCAGTGGAAATCATGAATTCTATGTCAGGTATGGTTCGATAAACAAGAAGATCTCTGGGGATGAAATACAAGCAATGTTGAGGAACAGGTGATGCAACTTCCAAGTCTCTCATACGAAGAAATGTATGACAAGATCCTAGAGGGTCGGGAGAGTGAGCACCTGTTCGACATCAACTACAATGGTAACCGTAGAACTTTCTACTCAGTAATTCCCATTCTGGGTATTCTCTTCGGAATTGTTCTCGTCGGATACCAAGAGGAATACGATATCCCGGCAATCTTCTCAGAGGTCTATCTTGGATTAATGGTTCTATTGGTATACAGTGCGAATAAGCCACAGATTGACAAGCTGATACAGAGGATATCACTTTGGAAATTCGAGGTCCAGCGAACATCCTACAGCCCCGATCCTAGAACTCTAATACTCGTTGGACTGTACGCTCTCTCCCCATTTGCCATATATACATCACTGTATCTCATCCTCTATGAAGTCGAACCAATTCTCATCCAACTGATAACCCCAGATATTCTCTGGATATACCCAGTAGTCCTCGCTGTCTGGTTCTATTCCAGCTTCTTCCAGCCAAACAAATCGGGACGGTCTGTCGATTATCTACTCGATCGCTTCAAGGTAGGTATTGCATACGTCACCAATCTTCCAAGAAGGAGTGAGTACAAGAGCCCGCCTGTGTATGTCATGGTCCAGTACTCCCACCGGATACTCGAAATCTCCCTCGTCATGATGGGGTTTGTCCTTGGAATTGATACAGGTCTTGGTAATCTAGAACCTTTCGAGATCATGGGTTTCACTATCCTCATCCTCCTCTCCTACAATCTTGCAGTGTACGTGAGAACACCTGTCGTGCTCGATAGATTCCAATTTGCAGCAGCAGTACGAAAATACAGTGAGGACCCGTCCCTCTTCGATCTCCCGTCCTTCGCAGAATTACTCGCGAGGGTGACCAAGCGGTACTCTCTCGAATTCGACCCCGGACTGCTCTACGAACTCGAAGAGAAGATCGATCTAGCTGTCCTGACAATGGAGAATACAGTGGCTTGGAGAAAATACTTCCACCAGATTATGCTGGTCGCGATCGAGTACGATGACATAAACCTCTTTCCGTCCATCCTGAAGTACTCCGAGATAGAATTGAGCGCGAATCAGGTCGAGCTCAAGACCGCCCTGAAGAGGAAGGCAAATCGGAAGAAGCCCGGTACAGCAATGAGTACTATAGTGGTGAATGTGATGAGCAACTCGCTCACTTACATTGTCGCTCTGGTCGTCGGCTACATCACCAAGATCATCCCGATCCCTGCATAGTCATCTATTTGATCTATATCTCTTATCCACTGAATGATATTTCAAAATCTCGCCCCATCAGAAGCAACTCTCTTGAACCGGCAATGCTTGATGAGATATTCGGAGGAAATCGGCTTTTCTCAAACGTGGACTACAGGAGCGGCTCAATAAAACCTGTCCCGACACCCTCGGGTAAGGGTTCAGTGGATGATATAGTCTCTGTCAAACTCAATCAGGTGAACGGGCAGATGACGGAAGCGGATATTATATCATTTGAGGATCTCGATGCCATGAATGGAGTGGTCGATATATACCTGCGCAGGGTAGATCTGCATGTCTCGAAGATAGGTGGATTCCTGAGTGATGAGTCGGCTCTCGAACTACTGGAGATATATCTCGGAAAGGGGGACATCAGGAGATTTATAGACAACCCTCAGGATCTGAATCGCATAAAGGGAATGTTGATGGCGGCGTACTACCGGGATTTCAATGGAATCTCTAGGGAATCACTCGTCTTTGGGGACATCGTAATACCATCACCAGCTGCAGGCTCTCCTGCTAATATTGCCCTTATCAATAGGATAAGAGAGCTGAATCTAAAGGCCACCTCAATCAACGAGGGTGAGGTGTACTATAGGATATTCCTCGAGGAATCAGCAGACCTCGATAGGTTCAATGCCAACGATTTCGTGATTTTCAGACCGGGACGAGCGGATGGATACTTCTCGGACTGGGAGTCCGTCACAATGGAAGTATATCTGGAGATGATGTACCTCCAGAACTTCCTTCAGACTAGCTTTGTGGATGACGCCATGATGATCTCGAATAGGGAACACTGGAGGGAGTACCTCGAGGAATTGAGATATATCAAGGAGAACATAAACGAATTCAACTACAAGGAGTTCAATAGCAAATCATTCATCTTCCCTGACAGTATCGATAGCGACGAGAGTATAGAGGAGTTGGTCGACTCGCTCGGAAATGTGCTATTCCCAACCCTACACGTAGATCCCATATCAGGGAGACTGACGTACAAGGAATTGGGTGGAAGAAAGGTCCAAGCAGGAGATCCTGAGTATGTGAACTTCGTCAACTCATTGATTGCCAATGGAAAGACTTCCATGATATATTCCAAGGGTAGTGAATTCGAGAGACAGATATTGGATTCAATCGACGAGATTTACAATTTTATTGATCGTATCGCTAGTGATGACGCTGTTGACCAGTTCCTGTTCAATATCCAGAAGTTCATTCGGGCTCTTAGATATGCGTTTGAGAAGCTATAATCTCTGCTCTCTGTAATTAGTATAGTAAAATTCGCTGCTGCAATATTAAATCTCTCATAAATTACCACAGAGCCTATGAAGCGGTGACTTAAATGAACACTTTTATTGATTCCGAATCCAGATAGAATTGTACCAAACGCCCACGGGCGTGGTGCAGCATCTTTTCCGGGATGAACCTCGACGCGGGGATCAAACTCGTTCGGATAGTCGCGAAAACCGCCTCCTCGACGCGACGGCGCGATCAATGACTACCTTTATAATGAACTCGGAAACAGATAGATATGTCGAGAACCCTACGGGGTTCAAGCGGTGAATTGACCATCAGAAAGCGTTGCGCCTTCGAGGAGGAATCCTATGACAACGGCGAATCAGGGTGGACAACATCGCAGCAGATCCAACGACCACTAACGTGCGAGGATCTCCTCAATAAGAGTAAATCATATACGAGAAACAGAGCTCCAGAGACCTTGTCATTGGAGTTTTAAGTTTTAGTACGAGACCATTAGTATAATAGCTACCTAAGTATCGGTATAAGCGGTGCAGAGGGATCAAACCCAATGCTTAATCTACCCTTCACTCCACTTGATACTGGTGGCCCTGGCTCCTATCGATTTTGGACTAAGTCATGCACGTCAGAGAGGCTTGTCTTCTCGGCATACAACTGAGGAAAATGTCGTCAATCTGCCCTGGAGTAGGGCATAACCACGCGAAAGTGTGGATAATACCCTATAGGCGAGGACACTTGGAAAAGCCCTTCGCTTAAAGATTACGCTCCAGGATGAGACTGCACCCCATTAGCTTGTAGGTGATGTAACGGATCACCTAGGCGATGATGGGTACCGGCACTTATAGGTGTGGCCGGCAGGTGGGCACTGAGATAAAGGCCCAGCTCCTACGGGTTCCAGCAGACGCGAAAACTTTACCATGCGCGAAAGCGTGATAAGGCGAGATCGAGTGCCACTCTCACGGGTGGCTGTCGCCCACAGTAAATACGTGGGTTAGGAAGCAGAAGGTAAGGCTGGTGCCAGCAGCTGCGGTAAAACCAGCTCTGCGAGGGGACAGGTTATACTAGGCCTAAAGCGTATGCAGCCGGATTCAGAAGTCGCTGGTGAAAGCCAACTGCTCAACAGTTGGAATTGCTGGCGAAACCATGGATCTTGGAAGTGGAAGAGGTTGACGGTACTGCCCGGGGAGCGGTGAAATGTTCAGATCCGGGTGGGACCACCTATGGCGAAAGCAGTCAACTGGGACACATTCGACGGTCAGATACGAAAGCCAGGGGAGCAAAACGGATTAGATACCCGTGTAGTCCTGGCCGTAAACGATGCCCCTTAGGTGTCGCGGGCTTTGGCTCGCGGTGCCGACGCGAAGGCTTTAAAGCGGGCCGCCTGGGGATTACGGTCGCAAGGCTGAAACTTAAAGTAATTGACGGGGCTCTACCGGAATGCGTGAGACTTGCGGCTTAATTGGATTCAACGCCGGAAACCTTACCCGAGCCGCTCCTTGCTGTGAAGGTCAACTTGATGAGTTTACCGGAGCATTGAGCTGGTGTTGCATGGCCAGCTTAAGTTCGTGCCGTGAGGTATACGCTTAAGTGCGTAAACGCAACGTCGCCCTGACACTCACTTGCCAGCTTTTCCTTCGGGATGATGGGAACTTTGAGTGGATTGCCTGTGATAAATGGGATGAAAGTCAGGTCCAAGCTAGGTCTGTATGACCCTTACGTTCGGGGCCGCACGCGAGTCGCAATGGGAGGCACAATGAGACGCTACGTCGAGAGACGACGCCAATCTCTAAACCCTCTCTCAGTTCGGATCGTGGACTGCAAGCGTCCACGTGAAGGTGGAATGCATAGTAATGGTGCTTCATTATGGCACCGTGAATACTCCCCTGGAGCTTGTACACACCGCCCGTCGCTGCATTCGAGTCTGGTTTAGTTGAGGTCTCACCGCCAGGTGGGAACGATACTGATCTAGGTGAGAAGGCAGAAGTCGTAACAAGGTGTCCGTACCGGAAGGTGCGGACGGATCACCTCCTACGTTTTTGGTGGCTTGGGGGCCCTTCGGGGCTCCCGGGCGCTATCACCTCCAAGTTAATTTTAGTGTACACCTGTGAATTACTCTCCAACAAGAAAGTTTCTGTGGCTCTGTTCTCGTGTTTTTTATTTTTTTTAGGATCAGTACTGTTTTATTGATCTTTAGCATCTTCCGCCCAGCGGACGCTTTTGGAGGAAAGGTAGCTTAGGATCAAGATTACTTTTAAAGCATCATTCTGAGTATTCAGCTCACATTACTGAGGTAGAATTATGCGATTAATCGATTATCCGCAGAATTTTCAGCTCTCTATGCATTTGTCAATATGGCGGAAGCCGCTGAATTATGAAAGAATAATTGAGGCTATTGAACCTCAGATTAGGACCAGCTGAATATATGAATTGGATGACGAAGATTAATATACTAATTCCCCATCTATTCAAATAGGGGGAGTTCCATGACCTCAAATATTAAAAATGAAATTGAGAAGATTCTGACTGTTGAGAAAGGAAGTATCGTAACCAGTGAAAACTCGATAATTGAATTCAAAAAAAGTTTCAATTGGTTGAATAAAGTAGATTACGGAAAGATCATGGCATCTTTCGCTAACAATGAAGGAGGTTATTTATTATTTGGCTACGATGAGAATGGAGGGAAGTTTGAAGGATTGAACAATAGTTTCAGATCAACAGATTCATCGAAAATCTCACAATTTTTGAATAACACCTTCTCACCTGTAATAAAATGGGACAAGGAAATAATCCTGCTAGATGACAATGAGATTGGTGTTATTAAGGTCTATCCCTCTAATCAAAAGCCAATTATTGCAAAGAAGTTTTGTAAGGCTGGTGAAATTCAAGAGGGAGATATTTTCTATAGATATGTAGGGGAGAACAAAAGAATACAATATTCAGAACTTCGTAAAATTATTGATGCACAGATTGAAAAATCAATTAAAATTTTAAACTTACTTCTAGATAAAATTTCGATTTCGGGAGTAGACAACATAGCTATATTAGATGCAAGATCTGGGGAGATAGAGGGTTTCCAAAATAAAATTATCATTGACGAGAAGCTTATCAAGAAAATAAATTTTATCAAAGAAGGCCATTTTAACGAAGTTGACGGAGAACCCACCCTAAAGTTAGTTGGTGAGATTGAGTCTTCATCGATAGTGATCAAGAAAGAACCTACCGTCATGACCTTTGAAGACATAACCATTGCTTTCTTGGAACAGAAAATCGACAGAAATATTCCACCCATAGAATATATTAAACGGATATGTCATGAAAACTCAGCAAACTTTCCCATATATTATTTCATCGAAAAGTCTAATAGTACTATCAATCAAATTTACCTTGAGCTAGAGAAAGTGGTATCTGCTACAAAAGGGAAGGAACGTTTATTAAATAGAATTAAGGAAAATAAAAAAGATTTCAGTAGAGGAAAGATCGGAGCTAATACAAAGCAAGGAAAGGATAGACAAGTGATCCTTGATAAAATCAACTCCGGTAAAGTACCAAGTATTCAGGATATATCAGGTTCTGAAATTAGGTTCTTAGAAGTAGTATCAAATCTCATGAGGCCTCAAATCACAGGTGTGCAAGATTCACTATTTCAACTTATGTTAGATCTATTCAAGAGTAAATATTCCAATCAAAAAGGAAATTTTAAAAGCTTATTTAGATTGGCTGTTTGTAATCTAGATGTACAACTTTACTTCAGTGAATTTGAAAATCATAGTGACCTCTAATAGACAAGATTATGTCATCGATCGATCCATATGCGTACAGGAGCCCTCAAGTCATCGAGCAGAGTCGATATCATTGTGTCTAAGTCTACCCGAGGACTGATGTAACCCATCTTTGTTCCATATTAGGTTAGATATTCACAAAGATAGTATACTTACAAAGTGTAAGATTTCCAATATACCCTACGAAGGTATATATTACAACAGATCAATGTTTCTCAAAGGAACAAAACATATAAAATAAGTATAAATATCGCCGTAGGAGAACTATATGGTTTCTGCCCTTATTCTTGGTCAGAACAATCACTCTGATGCTAAGGATCATTTGTTCTCTTTAATTGATACCAATGAGTCTATGTTCTTAAGCAAAATGATTTACCAAGAAACTCTTACTGTAATTTCGAGGATATCTTGTAA
>JALWRB010000067.1 GCA_027077875.1 Candidatus Heimdallarchaeota archaeon | reverse complement strand
AGAGTATCCTTGCCCGGATGCCGACCTACACCAACAGCGAGAACGGGCTGGTGATCTTTGCGGGGATAACCGACGACAAGGGGAAGATGGAGAACTACGCCATCCACCCGCCTGAGCCTGTCGGTGTAAAGACCTACCGGTGTGAGAGCTACTTCGACGTGGGTCACCTGAAGGACATGCTGGACCACAAGGACACCATCGGCGTGCTGGCCATTGACCGGGGTGGTGCGACCTTCGCCATCATCCGTGGCAACGAGCTGAAGATCATCGAGGACAGGGACTCATTCGTCCCCAGCAAGCACGGTCGAGGGGGTCAGTCCGCCCAGCGTATCGAGCGAGGTATTGAGATCATGGCCCAGGAGTTCTACGGGAAGATGGCCGTGCTGGCCAACAAGATCTTCCTCGAGGAGTACGACGTGCGGTTCATCCTCGTCGGTGGTCCCGCGATGAGCAAGGACCAGTTCCTCGAGCACAAGGCACTGGACTACCGGCTGAAGGAGAAGATCTACAAGGTCTATGACATCGGCTACACCGGCGAGCCCGGGATCCGCGAGATACTGGACAAAGCCAAGGAGGACATCGGTGAGATCGAGCTGATCCGAGAGAAGAAGCTCATGGACGAGTTCGCCAAGCGGCTGGCCAAGGACAGTGGCAAGGTGACATACGGGGAGGACGCTGTGCGTAAGGCCCTGCAGATGGCCGCAGTTGAGACGGTGCTCTTCAGCGAGGAAGTCGAGAAACGCTTCTACTACATCGAGTGCAAGAACTGCGGGAAGAAGGGCAGGGAGAGTGTGGAGCACGAGGACATCATCGACTTCCCCTACAAGCTCCGTAACCTCAAGTGCCCGCAGTGCGGGAAGGAGGGTACCTTCGAGATCACCTCGGAGATCGACCTCATCGACGAGTTCGAGGAGATGGCCAACGCCACGGGTGCCGAGATCGAGGTTATCGGTGTGGGTCATGAAATGGGTGCAATGCTTGCCAAGTCATTCACGGGCATCGCTGCTTTGCTACGGTACAACGTGGATCTGTGATCTGAGAACCCACTTCTGTCTGTCCAAGAGAATTGTCTATTTTTCTAAAATTTAGGAAAAAAGCATATAAATTAGAGTGTGATATCTAGGCTGATAGTTATGAGGAAGAATTTCAAATCTGACAACAAGGCAGATGGGTACACCGCTCCACATGAATCCCCATCGGATGCAGCAAAGCATGCCACTCAAAGAATGGGAGAGCACACAGTGCATATATACGACGGTAAGGGAGATCCTTGGCCCATTGGAACCGATGACAAGTGGATGAGTAACTCCAAGAAGAAATCTTAGTCTCCAATCTCTTAGTTACCTATTTCCTATTGCAGGTAAGGGAAGGAGCCAGTAGTGTTGGACTAGAGAATGCAGGGTCTTTCTTCCAAGATATTTTCAGAGTAACGAGCTTATCAATTGTGGGAATTCTGATATGGGACTGAACCCAGACGGAGTACGTAATTGATTACGAACAGAGTGACTTTAAGGATTATTCCTCAGTCTCAACGGGCTGTCCTGCGAATCTCAAGACCTCTCCGATGATATCTGCCTTCCCGCCCAAGGGTTTAGCGATGACCTCTCCGCATTCCTTGCACACGACTGTGTTCTTGGCGTGGGCGAAGACGATGGTCTCTGCCTCGCACTCTTCCGAGGGGCACCTGACGACGATGTAGCTTCTCTTTAGTTTCTCTTCTTGGCTCATTTTCATGGTGATCTATATGACAAGCGGAGTCTCCTTAAAAAAGTCTTAAGTTATCGCGCACCGGTTGGAGCACGTGGATTACTCGTCGAGAATGTAAGGATAATCGCTGATATCGACGTAGTACCCAACTGTCTTCAAGAGGCTGGATATGTCCTGCGCCTCCGATATCTCGACCGCCCTGATCTTGCCGTTCTCGCTGTGGACGAGGACATCTGGTAGATCCCCTATGAGGTTGTGGTCGAACTCGATGATGTCTTGGTATGCTCCCAGAAGAGGGATGGCAATGTGGCTCTGCCCCCAGGGGTCGGGGATTGGAAAGCCCGGGAGCTCGTAGGGGAGAGTATCAGTTAGAGGGTAGCCGTCCTCTGTGTAGAGTTCCTTCCCGATGTCCCGGGGAACGAAGTTGCTGATCTCACCGTCCGAGTCGCAGGTTATGTCGATGAGACGGGCGAAGGTCTTTGGTCTCTTGTTCATCCCACGGGTAGGGAGGATAGGGAAGTACTGGTTCACGAGCACCCGGTCACACGCTGCGTTGAACACGCTGAAGTTCCCGAGCACCATATAGTCCGGGGTTATCAGATCCCCTGATCTGTCGAGAAAGGGATGGAATTTTGAGCGGAAGAAGAGTTTTCTGAGTTCCTGTTTCTGCCTCTCCTTAAGCAGTTCGGATCTCCTGATGCCCTCCATAGAGAGATCCTCGTTCTGTGGTAGGTTCCTCCACATCTCGATGATCTTGAGCGCGTCGAGGTCTGAATCCTTCGAGGTGAGGTCTCCTACCTCGTAGTGTGCAGGTTGATCGGACTCCTCCTTGCCGGAGTCCTTCTTATTGGAGTTCTCCTTGTTCTCCCTGCTGGAGTTTCTCGCAATGTGGTTCTCTGAGTTGGATTCGGAGGACAGCACGGTGTAGACGTCAAGTACCTCGACGAGGACAAGCGATGAAAGTGCTGTGATCGCTCTCCCGCTCTCCGTGAGGACATTGGGAAAGTCCCCTTCGAACACCTCATTCATCCCCCTGAACAGGGCTTCATAGTAGCCCTCGAATATGTTATCCTCCATCCACCCTGTGTAATCAACTGGAAGACCACCTCCGAAATCGATGTTCCGAAGTGTCGTAAAACCTTTTAGCTTGATCTCTTGAAAGATTGTGCTCATGAACCGAGCGTATGTGCTCAGCTCCGAGTAGTTCGTCACCTGGGAACCAGGATGGGCGTGGATACCGATAAGTGTATCTTGAGCCCCCGAGTTTCTCAGTAGATCCAGCACCTTCGATATCTCGTGGATAGAGAGTCCGAACTTTGAGTCCCTGCCCGAGGAAGCTCCCCACTTGCCGTGGATCTCTGCATAGGGTTTGATGCGGAGGAAGAGCTCCAATTTATCCCTTGGCATGATCTCTAGGGCGAATTTGAGCTCCTGCAAGCCCTCGATGGAGATGAGCACACGGTGCCCTTCGAGTACAGCGTCTCTCATCAGCTCGAAGTAGCTGCGATCCTTCACGCCGTTGCTCATGATGATCCTGCCCTTCTGCTCCCTGAACATCTTCTTGCAGATGACGAACTCGGACTTTGTACCTGATTCCAGACCATATACTGGACTACTGTCCACCACGGTCTTGACCTCGAGCTTCCGCTGGTTGACCTTGATCGGATAGAGTGGTTTGAATCTACCGCTGAACCCATATGTCTCGGCGACACGGTGGAAGGCATCGAGGCTCTTTGTTATCTGGCTGGTGATCAACTGGGGTATCCTAAGGGTGACGCTCCCCTTGCCATCGACAAGGTCGAGAAGCTTGCTACTGACCCCGTCGAGGGTGAGGACAAGGTCTCCGTCGTCGTCGATCGAGAGGAAATGCAGGTCTCCGCGGCGGAGGCCGTAGACCTCCTCCAATGTCTTTGTCCAGCCCATCACTTTGCCTTCTTCTTCTTTGATTCTTCCCGAAGGGTGGAGACCATGTCCGAGAACGAACGGGTAAGTTCCCCGATCTCGTCATCACTCTCTATCGACGGGTCGAGAACCACACCGTCGAAGATGTCCTCCTTGGTCGCGTTCCGGGTGATCTGCCGGGCGATTGCGGTGAGCTTTGCGATAGGCTTGGTGATGCTCCGTGAGAGGAGTGTTCCGACAACGAGCACAGCAGCGAGAACCAGCACCACAACGGTGATGATACTACCTCTCAGATCGTCCTTCTTGGCGTTGATGTTCGATTCTATGTCCTTCACCACCGAGATCGCCTCTTCGAGCGGTACGGTGACGATGAAGTCATAGAGTTCGTCCCCCGTTCTGGAACGGATCGTTGAGAACGAGAGGATGTATTCTGTGGATACTGCTTGCCCATCGACGAGCGACCTCTTCTCATACTCGATCGTCCCCGAGGCATCGGTGGAGAGCTTCACGAGAGCCGTGTCGTCAATGGCGGACGTGTCGTCGAAGTTCTTCTCGAAGTCCCAGATCTTCGGGATATCATCGTCCACTCCTTGGTTCTCGGAGTCCCAATCCGGATGTGCAACAAGTGAGTAGTCATCCTTTTGCATGAGGAAGGCATAACCGCTATCGAGGAAATTTACGTCCAGTACCTTGTCCCTGATGGTCGTTGTCTTGAAGTCCAGTCCCACCACACCGACGAGGTCGCCGTCGACGTAAACTGCCTGTGTCAGTGAGATGACCAGCCCCTGTGTGATGTCCATGTAGGGGGGAGAGTAGGTGAGGTCCCCTCGTAGGTCCACCGCCTCGACATACCAATCCTCCTGAGGAGGATTATACTCCTTGTTCAGGTCGACTGCAGCTCCGGGGAAGTTCCTGAACACTCCGTCCTTGAACGCTACGTAGAGCCAGACGTAGTTCGGGTTCTCCTCGTATATGCTGCGGAAGACGAGGTCCAAGGAGGAGGACCTCTTGACGGTCTCATTCATCTGCGGGGTGAGTGTGCCAGGGTAGTAGTAGGTGGAGGTCGTCTTGGAGATCACCTCGCCGTATGTGGGATCCAGCTCGTTGTCTGGTAGCGTGGTATTGAACTCCGAGTCGGGGTAGCTCGGTCTCTCCCCTATGGCTGAATCCGTCTTGAAGAGCTCCTCGGTCGCCTTGACGATCCTCTGGACTGCACCCTCTGCGTTGGAGAACTTCTGCTCGATGATACGGGCGTTCTCCTCGCTGTTCTTCCCGATGTTGGTGATGATCTGATCCTTGAGCTCCTGGGTCGAGAGGTCTACGGTGTTCTCCCCGATCGAGGAGATGTTGTTCAGTGTCAACCCCGAGATTAACAGCATGGAGACCAGAGCGATCCCGAAGAAGCTGATGAGCAGTTGTGCCTGAATACTAATGTCTCGTAATTTCATATCTCTTCCTCCTTAGTTATCGGGCACGAAGCCCTCGACATCGACCGACATGAGCATGGTCGATACCTCCTCGAATGCAGATGAGATCGCCTCGCCCACACCCGAGCTGACGTCTATGTACCGTCCATTGTCCGTCGCCTCGCACATCTCGATGAAGTGCTCGGTGTCCTGTAGTCTACCCACCCCGATGATCACAAGGTTTGTCCCCACGCTCTCACGGGCCATCTTCTTGAGCTTGGCAATGTTGTAAACCTTGCTGGAGTTGTCGTCCCCATCGGTGAGCGCTATAAGCCACGAGTCCGTGGTGGTCGTCCTGTCCAGCTCCTCAAATGCCTTACCGAGCGCGTCGTAGAACGCTGTGGAACCCGTGGGTCTGATCAGTTTGTTCATCGTCATCAGGATCATACGCTCGTTGCCCTCCTTGACCGTGGGAGGGATGAGTTCCTGAACCCTGCTGGAGAACTTGATGAGCCGGACAATGTCCTTGGGACCCACCTGATTCTTGAAGATCTCAAGCATGCCCCTGAGGGCCGCGTTCATCCTCTTGCCTGCCATGCTGCCCGAGGTGTCTATGACGAACGTCACCTCCTTCTTCCGGGTAGAGGTGGCCATGTTGTTGATCCTTTTTGAGATCTCGTCGGCAAGCTGTGTCTCACCTTTTTCTCGATAGAGTTCTTCAAGGTTCTTCAGGGAGCTCATCCCGACCCGGACGTCGATTTCCTCAGCGAGCTTGACCGCCTGCATGAAGTCCTCGATCGCCAGATCTGTCGCTCCAGTGGCCCGGTTGTACAAACCCTGATTGAAGCGTGCGTAAGCAAGTGCTCGGTCACTCCCCAGTGACTTGGCGATAGCCATCTCCTCGTCGAAGAGACTTTTCGCCCTCTTGAGGTCTCCCCTCTGCAGGGCGATTGTCCCCAGATTTCCGTAGCGGGAGGCGAATCCCTTGGAGTTGTCAACCTGCCTGTCGAGGTCAAGAGCCTTGTTGATGTACTCCTCTGCCTTGTCGAACTGCTCAATGTCTCTGAAGAGGAGCCCGATGTTGTTGTACCGGGAGGCGAGGGATACGGTGAGGTCTATCCTATCCGCCTCATCCGCGTTCTCAAGGAGTTCTTCCGCTATGCTGATGGACTCCCTGTAGGCGGCGTTTGCGTCCTTGAGGTTGCCCAGTGCGCGGTGTATATTCCCTATGTTGTTCAGGCAGATGCCCTCTCCCTTTCTGTTCTTGAGCGTCCTGAACAGGTCAAGCGCCTTCTGGTAATTGTCCATCGCGCGGTTGAGGTTCCCCGCGTAGTACTCCTCGTTCCCGAATCTGAGGGTGGTGACGAGCCCTGAGAAGGTGTCGTAGAGCATGGAGACCTCCGCGGAGCTCCCTCCCTGTCCCGTAAGGTCCCTACTGAGGTCACCTCTTGTGATCTGCTGGCATACCTCGTTGAGCTCGTTCACAGGATCGACGATCCTATCTGATATCCATCGTGCGACGAGGACGATCACCGCTGCTAAGATAGCCACCGTCAGGAGGAAGTAGAACATCCCCGTCCAGAACTGAGAGAATATTCTATCCTTGATGCTCTGCGCCGGTTGCAGAATGTCCGTCTCCGGAACTACGGTGAACAGGATGAAGCCGCTGTCTATACTCTCGTAGGAGGCGTACCACAGCTTTCCTGACTTGCTGTAAGTCGACTGTCCATTATCCGCTCTCGCTGCGGAGAGCACCGAGCTGAAAGCCGTGGACTCGAGGTCGTTGACCGATGTGCCAAAGAGCCCCGCGTCATCCACCAACGCAGGGTGCATCATAATGTTACCATCCGTGCTGGTGAGGAAGGAGTAGCCATTCTGTAGTACCGTCGCACCAAGTATGGCTTCCTGAACTGCACCCAAAGGGAGATCGATTGAGATCACTCCGATGAGCGTCCCGTTGTCGTACTTGACGGGCATGGAGGATGTCAGGACAAGCCCTGACTCCGGATCCAGGTCGAGGAAGATGTTCAGACCGTCCTTGGCAATGGCCTTGGTGTACCAGTTCTGCTGCTTGACATTGTACGATTCCTCACGTGCCCAGCTCATGTCGTTGTACGGGAGCTGCCTGAAGAAGGACGCCTCCTCGAATCCCATGTATATCCAGATGTAATTCGGGTTGGAGGCGTGGATCGCCTTGAAGATGAACTCCAGATTGGAGGAGCTGTCAATGAGTGATCTGTGATCCTGCTGAAACTGACTAAACTGACCGGGAGAGTTCACCCCGGGGGCGAATATGGTCGATACGTCCCACGACGCGGGTCCAAGTCCGTAGTAGTCGTTCTCGAACTTACCGGGAGGGGCTCTGCTATCAACGGCGGAATCAGCCCAGTAGGACTCGATCGGCGTGGCATTCACCCTACCGTTGAAGAGATCTGTGGCGTACTCCCACGCCATCTTTATGTCCGTCCGTACACCCTTTATGTACTCGTCGACGAGCAGAGATGTGTCCTTTGCCACTGACTGTAAATTTGAGAGTTCCTCCTGCTTCATCACCTCGAAAGTCTGGTCCGCACTCTCCGAGGAGAAGTTGAAGACCATGTAACTACTTACCGAGACAACCAGAAGTATCCCGATGATAAGGGTCCCGAGTATCGAGACCAGAATTTTCCCACGGATGGTACGTATTCTCATGAGTTCACCAAAAGAATGTAGGGAAAATTATTTATTTAAACGCTCCGATCACATTGTCAATAACTGCAAGGTTCCAGCACGCGAATTCCTAGCGGAGAGACAACTAGATGGAAAAGTGAAAATGCAAAGGGTCAAGTTCCCATACGTGAATTAGTGTATAATTCATAGAGAAATAACCATTCCATAAAGGAGGAGTGAATTATTATCGGTAAAGCCCTCTATTCCTTCTTCTTCTTATTGGGATGATTCCTGGAGCTACCAGTGCCAGCACTCCGATATCAAAGGGGAAGGGAGTGCTTTCTACCTTGCTTACATCACTCTGCTCAAATGTAGAAGAGGAGACCAGATCAGAGCTCTTTATATCATCTCTTACTGGTTCGACCTCCTTCTCGAAAAGTGGGATCAAACTCCCATTCCGGAAGGTTCTCCCGTTGACGTAGATTTCAGAGTAGTTTGGTTCATACCCCGGATATGATCTGAATATGGGCTTGAGATAGACCTCATCTCCAAGTGCAGTGTAATTTACTAACCAGATATCGTGGTCAATAAAGGTCGAGAACATCGATGCGATGAGCGTAGAATTATCCCGTAGATAGACAAGGTCCCGCACGAAAGAATTATTCCCAGCTACTAATGTCCTTGAATTTGGGAATTCACGCCTGTAGTCCTCTGCGGATGGTTGTGTCGCATTGACGTAGAGATAATCTGTTATGTCCCAGTAGTCCTTCACCCACACAGATGAGTCGAAGACAGTGAATGCCTGAACTGAACTCCATGCTCCGTTTGGGTTTCCTCGCTGAATTTCATATAGAACACGTGAATCATTATTGTACTGTAACC
>JALWRB010000066.1 GCA_027077875.1 Candidatus Heimdallarchaeota archaeon | reverse complement strand
TTGTCGACAACATCACGATGAGGATCGCGGATGTGCTGATGGTTCTACCTGGACTCCCAATCCTTATCATGATCGGTGCGACATTTACACCAGTATTCAAAACACTGGATATAGAGGGAGCTTACTATATCGTGGTCTTCTCGATTTTTGCCCTCATAAGTTGGTCAGGAACCGCGAGGTATGTACGAGCAGAGGTGCTAGCGCTCAAGGAGAGCGAGTACATTCAAGCAGAGCATATCCTGGGTGCATCCCACTACAGGATCATCACCAAACATATCCTGCCCAACACGCTCTCCACCATCATCATCATCTTCACACTCGGTGTGGCAGGTAACATCCAAGCAGTGGCCTCACTGGCTTTCCTCGGATTCGGTTCTTCCTCTACCCTCGTGTGGGGAGACGATCTAGCAGCTGCATCCTCCAACCCGAACTTCGTCTTCAGTGGAGTATGGTGGGGTGTGACTTTTGTCTCACTTGCTCTCTTCCTTCTCACCCTCGGGTTCAACCTCATGGGTGATGCACTCAGAGATGCACTTGATCCCAGACTGAAGGAATAAGAAATCTAATATACATTTCAAGCAATATTATTCTAAGGTAGCAAATTGTATTTGTAATGAAAGAATATTCAATGATTAATGAGCTGGAAAGAACCAGATCTATACTCTCTCAAAGCAAATTCAAGGATCAAGGAGATACTCCATGATTCCTACTATTTCGGAGAGTTTGGAGAGATTAGAGATGCCTCGTTATCCGAGCAGATCCTAGTCCTTGCAAACTACCTCCTACCCTACGCATTTCTCTACTTTATTGGATCTGTCTTCGCCTCATTTTATGGGATAGACCAGCCTTGGAGATTCCTCTACTTTCTCGTTTTGGCGGGGATATTGGTGTATTCACTCTATATGTTCTACTACAATGGGTTCAAGAAATTCAACGAGTACTGGATTAAGTTCGACGACAAGGAAGAACTACTTTCGATTGTTACTCGCGAAGGTGACCAATGGGAAGTGGTCGACATCCCGTATGAGGAGGTGGAAGCCATAAGGTACTCTGGAGGAACAAACGGTAGAATCATACTTGTAGCCCCACATGTCGAGATCAAGACCTACAGAATCTCAAAGAAGAACCCCCTATCAACTACGGAGATTTGGGATCGATTTGCTAAGATCGGGGCGCCCATGTCCGACTGGCCCTACACCCTCAGATGCCCATCATGCGAGAGAACTTTCGGGCACTTCCAAGGAACAGCCCTATGTCCCTTTGACGAGAAAGTTATACTAGTTGACGATTCAATAAAGGGAAGGATTGACCCCGAATCGGCGACACGGTCTGATCTCGAACGAGTATAGATAGAACTACCCCTGAAGTGGTAAGGATTAGAGCAAAATTTAGAAATCGGAACTACGGGTTCATTGTATCTGTATAATAGTTCGAAATCCGGATTGGTTTTCCTCTCTTTGAGTTTATTAATGTCTAAACGGATACGATGTCTGAGATTAGCTTTCTGCAAATTTGGAAAGTGTATCTCGACGCACCCGTAGATTTATAATTCTACAGGAGCAGACTCGACAGAGTCACTGCTACTATGTAGTGGCAGAACGCTTCCTCCTTGGAGGTTGTGTTTAAGATAAAATAGGTGTATATTCACATGAATAAGAACAAAAAAGTTGCAATGCTTAGCGTTGTCCTGATTGGAGCATTCGTGCTATCCTCATTCGGGAACGTCGCACTGATTGCACCAACCAGTGGTCAAACAGTCACTAACTTCGAGTTAATTGTTGAGACCAACACAGGAAATAGGAGGCGTGAGTCCTTTGCTCTGTATCTGAAGCAGGCACTTGCACCCCTAGGAATTGACGTTACCATCATTGGTAAGCCATTCTCCCAGTTCGTCGGAGATCTTCTCCACTTTACTGGAGCAACATGGGACATCTCCATTGTCGGTTTCGTCGGTGGTTCACCCTTCGCCCCATCATTCGTAGATCTCTACGCTTGTGATGGTGGTTTCTTCGGTGTACTGACATACCAAGTCTGTGAGGACTCATGGAACGAGGCCCTTATCCAGTCTTCCACCGCACAGGGTAACCCCCTGAACCAGTCGATGGTTGATGATCTGCTCTGGGACATGGAGCAGGAATTCAACATCCCCGCAAGGAAGCAGATGACCGACACATTCCAGCAGTGGTTCATGGAGCAGCTGCTCTATGATTATCCCCTTCTGGCACCCACCGGTCTTGTCGGTATCTGGGCAGGATTCGAGGGATATGACGCAAACGAGGGAATCATCGGTTCCGCCTTCACTGGTGGTTACTGGGATTACGAGAACTTCGGAGATACCCTGAGTGAGAGGGATAACGACAACGAGACTGTCGCCTTCACCATCGGTACAATCGACCCCGTCTTCGATCCCCTTCAGGGAGCTTCTTCCTCACAGTCAACCGCAGAGTCATTCCTCTTCCCACAGCTGACAACCTTCGACAAGAACTACGCTCAGCACCCATGGATTGCCACCACATACAACCGTTCTGACTGGCTCAATGCACCCGTGCTCAACGAGTCCGACTGTGCTGGAGACAACATTGCTACCTGTACGGACACTGGTAACACAACCACCATCCCGTACGGTCACATCCAATACACCATCAGAGACGATGTTCAGTGGATCAACACAACTGGTGGTCCCACACCCACCGGTAACTTCGTGACTGCAGAGGACTTCGCATTCACCTTCGAGCTCTACAGGTCGAGCAACATCGTTATCAACGGACAGTCTTCATTCATCAACATGTACGATGTCCAATATGACAATGCTGCGGGTACAATAGATCTATACATCTACAAACCCACCCTCGATGACCTCTTCTTCGGTGGTTACAACGCAGTTCCTGCATGGCTCCTCAAGGGTCTGCTGACTCTGGACAACGGTTCAACATTCGATCCCCTCGACCCCACCGCAGGTGATCTAAACTCAACCGCTCTCTTCGAGGAGGGCATCACTGCTTTCGACTCAGTTGAGTGGGATGCATTCGAGAAGAACCCCGTACAGGCTGGTCCTTACTACGTTGACTTCTCCGATGATCAGATGTTCAAGAACGGTGAGTACCTGAAGAAGGCTGCTAACCCCTACTTCTGGTTCCCCAACGAGAAGGACAGCCCCGGTCAGGACTTCGACCTCACTGTTGCCGGTCCCGAGGACACATACTTCTTCGACTACAACGGTACAGATGACACCAACGAGCTGACAATCAAGAACATCGTCATGCCCATCGTCGATGATCTTACCGTCGATCTTCTGCTGTTCAAGACCGGTGCAATCGACCTGAACTCACCCGACTTCTTCGGTGGTGCTGAGATCCAGAACCAGAAGAACGATCCAAGGTTCGAGGTTCACTCATTCGCTACCACCGCAACAGCAGATCTGCTGATGTTCAACCTGCTCAACCCTGATCTATCCAACTATGATGTCAGGAGGGCAATTGCCCACTCTGTCAACAAGGAGGAGCTGGGTGCAATCGTCGACAACCTCAGGGAGCCCCAAGACTCACCCGTCAAACTCCTGTTCCTCGACTGGTACAAGGATGACTGGAAGATCCCATTCGACCCTGATGCAGCAGCACAACTTATGGTTGCGAACGGATACAAGATCCCAACAGCAGAGGATATTGTCACAACAACCACTGAAGTTGTGAACCCAGTCACCTCACTTGTCCAAGTTGGTGATGATCTGCTACTCTTCTTCGCCGCATTTGCTACTGTATTCACCGCATTTGCGATCAAAAAGAAGAGAAAGTTCTAAGGTCTAACTATCTAATCTAAACATCTCAGGCTCCATACGGAGCCTTTTTTTATTTCGAAGGAAAGTTCAATTACCTTTTATATGCACAGCTATGTTTACAAGTATGGCTATTTGGAGATTCGAGTCATATATCCCTGAAATCGGACAGGACACGTATATCGCGGAGAGTGCAACGGTGATAGGTAATGTGAAGATTGGAGAAAGATGTTATATCGGCCCAGGTGCAGTCATCAGAGGGGATTATGGAAGAATCGAAATTGGTGATGAGACGTCTATCCAAGAGAACGTAGTTGTGCATGCACGACCCGGTGAGGAGACAATCATTGGTAGTAAAGTGACTGCAGGACACGGTTGTCTACTCCACACATGCGTTGTAGATGATTTCTCTGTTGTGGGGATGCAGGCTGTTGTATCAGACTATGCGCTTATGGAGGAATGGAGTATCTTAGCAGAGAACTCACTCCTACGCAAGGGGCAGAAAC
Source organism: Candidatus Heimdallarchaeota archaeon (assembly GCA_027077875.1). Taxonomy (GTDB): domain Archaea; phylum Asgardarchaeota; class Heimdallarchaeia; order Heimdallarchaeales; family Kariarchaeaceae; genus S139-21. The sequence goes on along the minus strand of JALWRB010000066.1, from coordinate 4,278 downwards.
TTCACCAAGGAGAGATTGCGATCGGCTCACCAGCAAGGGTCATTGCTAATCTGAAGGATCGACCAGAGCTTAAGCAGGAACTGGAAACCTATAAGAACAAATATGTTGAAATGGTCGAGAGATACCAAGTTGAGGGAGCTTTAGAGAGAATAGACTAGAATTTATTTGAAGCATTTTATAAGAAGAAAAGTTTCTGTAATGACTGTGAAGCATTGGTTTGTCCTAGTTTTGCTACTCACCGCGAACCTCCAAGCAACCGCAAACATAGGTATCAGGTTACAAAAGCAGGCTAGAGATGATCCGTTAGATCTGCAACTGTTTGGAGAACTCGTCAATTCATCAGACACTACCATGTCCTTGCGAACTATTGCTGAAGAGACATCAGCAGATAAACTTTGGGCACAAGGTCTTGAAGGGCAGGGAGTGAAAGTTGCAGTCATCGATTCAGGGATTGATTTTTCACATCAGACCTTTGAGTTCACACCTCATTCAGAGTACTCTTTTGTCTCCGTTGAGAATGGCTATGCAGAGGACGAGGATGCGACCGATTTCATCGGACACGGTACAGCTGTTGCATCACTTATCACCGGTAACGGTAGTCCTGATTTCCTCTATAGAGGAATGGCTCTAAATGTGACACTCATCTCCCTAAAGGTGGCAAGCCAGACTGCACAAATAACAGTCACAGGTGTTCTGAAAGCAATATCCAAGGCCATAGATCTTGATGTGGACATAATCAATCTCTCTCTAGGTGCTCTCGAAGCAGGCCCTGAGATTGATGTTCTTGAACAAGCTGTCGAAGAAGCTGTTTCTCAGGGAATAATCGTTGTCACCTCAGCAGGAAATGACGGATACCAAGGTAGCTCTTCGATGGATCCTTTCACAATTGGTACTCCAGGGAGTGCTCCAGATGTCATAACAGTTGGGAACATCAGATTTGACTATGATCTGTCGTATTCATCTTCCGAAGGACCAGCTCAGCTACTAATTCAGAAACCAGATGTCGTGGTATTCGGAACTGGAGTCCGCGTTGCCGACACCAATAATGGATATGGTTCCAAAACAGGAACCAGTTTCAGTGCCCCAATCATCACAGGCCTACTCTCCCTGATAGTATCAGGTTACAATCCAGGGGAGGTAAAGAGCGCCCTGCTCAGAGGTGCCCGCTCTTTGGGACTTTCCGCCAATCAGGGCAATTTACTCCCGAATATCAGCAGGTCGTATCAGCTATTGTCAGATCCTCAACCATTCATAACATCAGTTGGAAATCAGAAATCCAAAACCATTCGTGTATCTGTAACCAGTCAATTAGCAAATGAACAGTGGGAATCAAATGTCCCCACCTCCAAGATTACCGGTCTGTATACCCAAGTGCTTGACCTGGATACTTCAAAATTGGTAGGGGACGAAGTCATCCTCAAATCCTCATCTGGAGAGGTGTCATTTAGTGTTGGAAAAGTGGACTACAGACGCAAGGCTCTTGTGGATATGAGGTATACGAACTTAGATTCATATGGAGGAGTAGACAGATTACTTGGCAAGGATATGAGAGCAGTAGTTGACTACCTAAGCTCCAGAAAATTTGAGATCATTGAGAATTTTGAAAGCATCACTACAAGAAATCTCTCTGAATTTGACCTCGTGTTCTTCCCTGATTTTGGGACGGTCATCAACGACACAGATGACGGACTAGGGAGTGATCTCCCCCAGATTTCAGATGATGAGGTCATTGATCTCTACCAGTACTACTTGTCGGGGGGCTCGATACTCATAGATTTCAACGGGAGGTCGGTGTATGACACTTATTATGGATCAAAGACCCAGAACACTGAGATAATCCAGACGCTTCTCAGCAGTTTCGGCCTCACTATCTTTGGAGAGTCGAGTGGATATGTCAATGGGGTAGTTGTCCACTCTACAGAGGTAGGAGATGGGGTTTCACCTGTTTATTCTAGTTCTCAAGGCATTATTGGAGGTATACCTCTCATCAAGAATGGCGTGGCGAGTACCTCGGTCGCTCTCGTCTCCAAAGGACGAGTTGTCGTTGATACAATAAGGAAGTGGAGGTCAGATATACCCAACTCTGAATCCCCAAACTTTGTCTACGGAAAGCAGAGGATGGACTGGCTACTAGATCGCAATATTACCCTTGAGGTCATCCCCACGTATAATGGGACAATAGAGATTGTCTTCTCGTCTCCCGAATTCACCGTCTCAGATGGAATCAAAAACGGGAATGTCGTTACAGTTGATACCTCCACCACTGCCCTCGAGTTCGACATATCCATGGATGATAAATTCGTTAGAGGGAGTATCGTGATCCCTAGAGTAGAGGAGGGGCTCTCGGTTGAGATCAACTCGGTAAAGTTTTCTGGCAGGACAATTCCGCTTGACAACCTCTACATCTACGACAATGGAGAACTTGTGGATGCCTTCCCAACAGAATATGGAAATCATCAGGTCAGGATATACTACAGGTACAGTGAGGATATTTTCTACTTTGGAGAATTGTACTATACCCTTTATGATGATGGAACTGTAGACTTTCCAACAACCAATAGCTCTCTGGAATTCAAGATAGTATTTGTGTTCCTTGGTATTCTAGCCTTTCCGTTATTGAAGAAAAGATCTAGCCCTTGATGTTACCGATAGGCCTAAGTTGAACAATTGGACGTGCCAGATCACCTTCATCACATGCCTTTACGACATCAGAGATATCCTTGTATGCAAGTCCAGCTTCTTCTGCAAGACCCTTGAAAGATGCACCCCGGACGTATATTCCCCTTTCTAACATACTCTTCTGGAGCTCTTCACCGTTGACCTGTTTCTTAGCCTTCGATCGGCTCATTACCCTACCCGATCCGTGCGCACAGCTACCAAACGCTTGGTGCATCGAGTTGTGAGTACCGGCGAGGATATATGATCCTGTTTCCATACTCCCACCAATGATGACTGGTTGTCCGTACTTCTTGTACTTAGGGGCTAGGTCACTGTGATTAGGTTCGAAAGCTCTTGTTGCTCCTTTGCGGTGGACGAGCACCTCACGCTTCTCACCATTAACTGTGTGCTTTTCGAATTTGGCGATGTTATGGCAGACGTCGTATGTCAGGTTCATCCCAAGGCTTTCGGCGTCTTGTCCGAACACCTTTTCGAAGACCTCACGGGTTCTGTGCATGATGATTGCCCTATTGGCAAAGGCCATATTGGCCGCAGCTGCCATCGATGCGAAGTATTCCTCACCCTCTTTGGACTTCACAGGTGCGGCGGCAAGCTCCTTGTCCTTCACCTTAATCCCGTGCTTCGGCATACTATCGAGGAACTTGACTAGGTGCTCGGATGCAACTTGATGTCCAAATCCACGGGACCCACAGTGCACCATGACAACCACTTGCTGGTCCGTGTCGATCCCGAAAGCAGCTGCGGTCTCAGGGTCATGGATATTTTCCTTGTGAGCGACCTGAACTTCGAGGAAGTGATTTCCCGATCCAAGGGTTCCAAGCTGGTTGATCCCTCTACCTCTTGCCTTCCTTGAGATAAGATCGGGTCGTGCACCCTTGATTGTACCCTGTTCTTCCATGAATTGCTTGTCTCTATCCCATCCGTATCCATTCTCAATTACCCAGTCCACTCCACTGAGCATGATCTCATCAAACTGTTTCTGGGTGATAGACAGTGTGCCCTTTACTCCGACACCTGTTGGGACAGCTTCATACAGAGCATCAACTAGCTCCTTGATCTTGGGTTTGACATCATCATATGTGAGATTCGTCTGTATAAGTCTCATCCCACAGTTGATGTCAAAACCTATTCCACCGGGAGAGATCACCCCCTCATCTACGTCCATAGCAGCCACACCTCCTATTGGGAAACCGTATCCCCAGTGACCATCGGGCATGACACTGACCTTGTTGACAACGCCAGGAAGTGTGGAGACATTCTTCCCTTGGTTGATGACACCAGGATCGATGGTCTCTATCAGAGAGTCTGATGAGTAGATGTGTACCGGTACATTCATCTCACCGGTTGCAGGGATTTCCCAAATATTGTTGGAAATCTTATTCAGATTGTGCATTTTCAATCAAAGACTGTTTCTCTCATTAATAACTGTGTTGAAATTTCCTCTAGGAATGGAATATTAGGAGTTAAATGGGGAGAAGGGGTATTGGTGCGCATGTCGGATACAGAATTGCGCGCGCAATGAACTGCGCAGTAGTTATTAATTTCGAACTATGAATAGTGCGCACAATATGCGCGCACACAATGTCATACCGATGGGTT
>JALWRB010000065.1 GCA_027077875.1 Candidatus Heimdallarchaeota archaeon | reverse complement strand
AATTTCACGGGGAAACATATCTCCATGGGGAGCCTCGAAGGTATGCAGGACAGGACGATCAGCCTCTTTGGATTCTCAAAGGCCTACGGACTCGCGGGGTACAGAAGCGGTTTCATGTCGATTCTCCACCCTGAATTGGACAAGATCAAAGAGGTAGTGGAGCACCTTCTGGTGTCTCCCTCTCCCTTCGCCTCCCTTGCGCTTGAGTACGCCCTCGACGACAAGAGGGCCCAGGTATGGCGACAGGTCTTCAGGGACAAGATGGCGGAGAACACCGAGTATGCTTGGAAGCTTTTCACCGAGAATGGATTCGATTGCTTCAAGCCAGAGGGCTGCTTTTTTGTTTTTCCTAAGGTGACGGAGGACGATGACGAGAAGTTTGTCGAACAGCTTCTCAAGAGGGGTACACAGGTCGTCCCCGGAAGCCTGTTCGGTCCCGAGGGGAGGGGTCACGTTCGGGTGAACTGTGCCACCTCACGGGAACGACTTGAAGTCGGCGTGGAACGAATCATCGAGTTCGCACGTTCATTCAACTCTTGATTATAATACTCAGTTCTTGAATCTACGCCTGTACAGCCATGGTTTCTTGATGAAGAAGTACTTGATCATCGCGACAGGAATGGTCCACGTGTCCATAAGGAGGGAGAACTTCGAGACTCTATCGTCAAAATACAGGGACGGGATGTGTACATGACATACTTTAACCCCGGTCACTCTAGCCTCGATGAGGATCATAGTCTCAGCCTCGAAACCGAATCTCTTCTGCATATCCTGTGGTGAGAAGTCCAGCTTCATCGCAGCTGACTTCCTGAACGCCCTGAAACCATTCTGTGGATCCTCTATTCTGTACCCACCGTACAGTATCCATAGACCGAATCTTGAGAGGAGATTGGAGATCTTCCGGAGGAATGGCATGTTCTCCACCCAGTCTATTGTCCCGAACCTCGAGGCTATGACCATCCCGCAGTCCGGGTTCTTCTCAAAGATCCTGATGAACTTCTCGATGTGCTCGGGGTTGTGCTGTCCGTCACCGTCAATCGTGAACATGATGTCAAAGTCAGATTTCTTGAAGTACTCTGCTCCAACATAGAGTGCCATCCCCTTGCCCCTATTTGGTTTGATACTGATGACCTTGACCCCCTCATTGAGCGCCACCTGAACTGAGTTGTCCGTCGACCCATCATTGACTACAACGATCTCATCCACATAGCCTCGTACACTCTGTATAGTCGAGGCGATTGATTCCTCCTCGTTGTAGATGGGAATAATAGCTAGAGTTCTCATTGAGGTAGCATAGCTACCCTTTCCGTATTTCATATATAATTTGTGCTTGATTTTCCAAAAATTGGGGTCTGCTATCCCTTTAACAATTCCGAGGCGATGACAGCCTCCTTGTCCAGTACATTGCCTACCTTATCAGATTTGACACTTCCGAGACTGATCATTTTAAGCACGTGCCTTATGTCCTGCTCCCTGAATCCCGATTCGGAGACTCTCTTCCAGAAACGGATCCTCCCCTCGGTAGATCTGTCGTACTCCTTGAACTCTGAGTGGAGGAAGTCGATGGCAGATCTGATCTCTCCGCTTGATCTGGTGTAGTCTCTGATCCGGTAGCTCTTGTTCTTTGAGGAGCCGACAGTCTCGACAAAGGCATATGTCTGACTGATATCCAGCCCGAGGCTCTTTGAGAGCATCTGGAAGGCGTCGTGATTCAATATTCTGATACCCGTGATCCTGCAATATAGATAGAACTTTGTGGCCGAGTCCAGTGCATTGCTCTCCTTCCCGCCAATGAGCTCCTCAACAAGAGGCTGGTTGGCAATCATGAGGATCTGGTCAAAGGTGACGTCCCCTGTCATGCTCTTGAGCTCAGAGTGGCTTGTCAACTCTTGGAGTGCAGGACCCAGTACGACCATGGAGAGATCGCTGTCCTTGAGACCGTACTTCATGTAGACGGGGATCATCTCCTTGATCCTACTGATGATCTTCTCCTGCAAGTCCTCGATATAGACCGACTGTGAATCCTCTTCCCTGATCGTTGCGAGGATGAGGACTGATGTCATGAACGAAGCCTTGCCCAGTGCGATCACGTTGTCCTTGGACTCGGTGTGGATGGG
>JALWRB010000064.1 GCA_027077875.1 Candidatus Heimdallarchaeota archaeon | reverse complement strand
CGAAGGAGATTGTGCTCAAGCAGGGAGAACAGTCGCTGGTGAGTGAAGACTTCATCGATGGCTGGTCAACCCAGACCATCCAGGAACAGTACCTCACATATGGTCTCGTACAGTCTCTGTGCAAGGTCTCCCTCTCTGTACAGAAGATCCTTTACCACCTCAAGGATGACGATCTAGAACCTATCAAGATCATCCTTGAGGAATCCCTCGACCAGACGAAGGACATCCTGACCAAGGGTGACCAGCCGTATCTCTCCTCGGTTGCCCTGATGTACGACACCATCCTCACCTACATGCAAGAGCGTCTGAAGCACCCGACGAAGAAGGGTATGAAGGAGACCTTAGACTTCGTCAACGACCGGTTGAACATGGGTGCAAAGCGTCTCGAATCCGCGACGAACTCAATCTCCAAACAGTGGAAGCACGCATTTGTAAACTTCGGGCAGGACATATCCCTGCTGAACAATATCCTCAAGGACGTCGATCAGCTGAAGTTCGCGGTACTCACCCTAGATCAAGATGAGAACCGTAAGCACAAACTCCATACTCAACTGGAATCTATGAAACTTGCTACGGAGGCTCATGGTCTGGTATTTTACGCCGACAAGCTCTTCGGGAAGAACCCTGTCAAGGAACTTCTGATCAGAGCGAAGGCCATTCACCTAGCGTATAATGCGTTGACATGTTGCAACCTTGAAGCGCACACCGATTTCCTCGCAGAGATGAAGACCTACCTTAACCCTATCATGCAGTATTCCCTTATTAGAGGTCTAATCGCGGAGGTGCAGTTGAGAACCGCCCTCCTCCAGTTCACCTTCATCAACACTGTCGCCCAAATTCTAGAGAACTCCAACTTGTCAAAAGGTAAAAAGGTCCTGTCTTCTTCTTCCCGTGATTCGGAGGAATTGTCTAAATTCAAGGAATCCGCTGAGGACATAGCAATCGCCGCAGACACTCTCTTGCAAGTAAAGGCTCCGATCAAAATCAACGGTCAGGACATCAATTTCCTGTACTTCTCTACCCTGTCCAGATCAATGAGGGCATTGACCAAGATCATTGATCTCTTGTCACTGTCGATGGAGGCTTACCAGCCCAAAGGAACTATAAACAGGTCTAAGATTATCTCAGCAATCGATGAGGCAGGAAAGAAGGCTTTCGAAGCAGCTACGATTCTCGGAGAAACGGAGGATGAAAAGACCAAGAAACTGGCCGAGCAAATATATATGATTGGACAGATGTTCAACCAAGTAGAAACCGCATTAAGGGACGGAAAAGACGTTCCGGAGGACTATCCATTGGTGATAATCCTCGACATCATCCAAAATATGGTCATGTAATTTTAATGGAAAGGTTCTAATCTGAGAAAACATAAATACCTCTAGTGATCTATCTTCTCCTCCTGCTTGACAGAACTAAATCGATTGGGATAGAGCTTCACAACCAGAAAGTGTTCAACTTTGACTCTGATCTGTTGATCTCACTTGTCCAGACTATTCTGATCTTGGCTGAAGAGGTCGGTGACGAGAAGCCAAAGGGAGACTTCAGGGAGATAGAGATCGGGAAACATCAGATCGGTGTAGTACAGAGGGACAACCTTGCCTACATATTCGTACAGGACACGTACGACAATGAACCGTTCACCAAGGGCGTAATAGACGAGGTCATAAAGGAATTCCATCCTCAGTTCCTCTCTGAAAACCTGAACTACGGGATCTCAAATATTGACTATGTCAGGAAGAGGGTCAGCCAGCTCCTCACAACTATGACCTTTCCACCAGATCTGCTCCATGCAGCTGACAACGTCATGAATGACGTCTTGGCCAAGATCCCCTCTATCGACACACTGTTCCTTGCTGATCTCGACGACGGTATCGTCCGACTATGGGCAAGTGGAGGAGAGAACATCGTCAATCTCCTCCTTGGTATACTCAGTGAGATCCCGTTCGAGCGGTCGTGGATGGGTGAGACCAAGTTGTACAAGAAGAAAGTGATCAAGGGAATAGCCAAGAGCCACGAGGCATGGGTCATTCAGCGTATAGGTTTCACTGACTTCTGCATCCTTGCCCGATGTGTGTTCAACCCCGAGGACAGGGACTACATAATTACGACAATCGAGG
>JALWRB010000063.1 GCA_027077875.1 Candidatus Heimdallarchaeota archaeon | reverse complement strand
ACACCAACAAAGAGAAGGGAGATTATCAAGAATGGCGTACTCGTGGGATTTCTCAACGATCTGCGAACGGCAACAATGCTCGGTCAGGAGATCAATGGTTGCGGTAGGGCAATGGACTTCAGGCATATAGTCATGCCACGAATGGGGAATACTTACATTGAGCAAGGAGACAAGAAGATCGAGGAATTGTTGGAAGAGATAGGGGACGGAGTGTATCTGCAGTACTCATATGGAGGATATGTAAATCCTGCCACAGGAGAGTTCTTCTTCAGTTCACAAGGAGGATTCTTAGTCGAGAACGGGGAGCTCACGAAACCAATTCGGAATTCAGGGATGTCTGGTATGACACTCGATGTCCTGAAGAATACAATTGGGGTCGGAAATGACAAAGACATTGATGCATTTCCAGGGACATGTGGGAAGCCCAGCCTCACTGGTCCCCAGATGTTACCAGTTACGGGAGGCGGCCCACACATCGCAGCCAAAGACATCAATGTGGGTGGAAGATAGTTATCTACTTATGACACTTCGAAAGATGCGACCTACATTCTTCATAGGAATAATACATCTATTAGTTATGCAGGAATAATTAAACTAATGGACAGGGGAAAATTGAACCTACTTTCAATTAATTTGTATTATATTCTCCGTAAATATCGTTGTGAGGGGGAGGGATTTGAGCAGTGAATTCATATCACAGTCTGGGTTAGAATATTTCTTCAGATGATGGAAAATGCCTGCAGTTGTATCTCAGAAGAGTTAACATTAATATTTACCCAAGATAATGAAATTATCGTGTACTCAACGCGAGAAAGAGCGATGATATCTGTAGCACTTTTCATAATGGTATTCACAGCTTTGTTTGCAGTTGAGCAATTTGGTTTCTCCGAAAAAGTTAGTTCTCAAAAATTTAGCTCCATAGCGGAACTAGGCTATAGAGTATCAGATGCACTAGGGACAGAGGATGGTGTATATATCCTACCTGCAAAAAGTCAAACTGACAAGACAAACGGAACAGTCTTGCGGTATAACGAGAAATTTGAGATCGAGTGGAGACTAACCACCACCTCTGAGGATCTGGAGTTGCTATCTGCAACAGACGATTTATTGATTCTCAAAGCTGGTGATAAATTCATGATGGTATCAGAGGGGAGTAGCCAGGTACTAATTGAGGATGTCGACCTTGCTGAGTACAAAGCCTTGATCGTAGGGGAGAGAGTGTACTATGCATACCACGGGTTCGACAAAGAGCTAAATTTTCTCGTCGAGTTTGGATACGTGGATAGGACAACTGGAGAGATAGCGATAGTTTCGGACTTACCCCAGATACTCACGACTTTTGGGGACATTAAACGAATAGCTTACCTTGATCTCTACAGTCCCCGTTTAATTGACAATACTGTCAGATATGAGTTCGATGTTGACTGGAACAGATACAGGATTGAGTTGAGTGGAGGGGAGATCAAGGATGAGATAGTGGAGAACTTCTGGTCGATGAGCTCACTTGGGTATACTCGGACTATGTGGCTAGACAACAGTGAATTCCTCATATTCAAGAAGTACGACTCTAAGTACTTTGAGATAAGAGGCGTCAATGGAGAATTGATCCAAGAACTCACGGATACAATACAGTATGACTTTGTGGAGAGGGGGAATACAGTCGATCTTGTCAACTCCGGAGGTGAATTAAGAATGGGGCTCAGGAGGGTTCTATCCACCTCTATCTCAGTTAATCTTGAGGAGATCTACCCACTGTATTTAGTAAATCCAGAAGCAGACCAGCTAATTACTGTTCTTGGATTGCCACTCAGTCCATTCCAGTTTTACAAGATTTTCTCGATTCGGAGCACTCCTTACCTAGTCACGGGGAGTATAGATGGACTGGATAATAGTACAATCACACCTATAGGGGTCAAGGTATCGGAGAGCATATACAATCCAAAGAATATTCCAGCTTGGATAAGATATATCCTCGTACCCTCAGTCATGGTCGTTATTTTGGCTATGTGGACAAGAAGGGGAAAAATTGTCTCAAATCAGGAGTTGTATCCAAGGAGTTAACTGAACTTTTTCTCAACTTCTGAAATTACTTTGGCGAAGATGTCCTCAACTTCCTTGGCAATTGCTCCAACCTCTTCCTTGTCAATAAGGGCAGTGAACATGTCATAGGCCTTAGTGGCTGAGACCCTGATCTTACCCTCATCGGTCTCGTACACTACCACATTGCAGGGGAGGAGGATTCCGAGGTCGGAGTCAGCAGAGAGAACTTTGTGGGCTCGCGGGGGATTACATGCTCCGAGGATCTTATAGTTCTTCATGTCTATGTCTAGTTTCTTTTTCATTGTTGCCTTAACGTCAATCTCTGTTAGAATCCCGAATCCGTGCTCAGCAAGAACTTCACGGACGTATGTTTCAACATTGTCGAATCCTGCATTCCCAGGTATTTCAGTAGATATTGCAATCTCCATAGGTAATGATTGTAGGAAAGTTTGATAAGACTTTGGATGAGTAAAATTGTAATACATTTAACATCATCAAGCGAATGATCCATCCCGTCTCGCCACATCTTTTAGAAGTTTCTTAACGAGCTCTATCAACAAATCGTACGATCCATCAAGACCCAGTTCGTTGAGAAATAATTGGCTAAGATCCTTTGTCATATCTTGGGAGATCTGCTCGGGAATGCTAGGAAGATCCACATGGCACAACTTATCAAAAGTGTGCAGTAGTTCAGACCGCCCCATAATCTGCGAAGTATCAATCAGTTGCTGTGCATGCATCAAATCAGAGATCTGCATCCTTCCGTAGGACCCTCCTATTTCTCTCCGGTTAACAAGAAAGAGGAAGAGGTAGATGGGAGTACTCATCCAAGCTGCAAGGAGCTGGCTTTCTTCAAGATCAAGATCTTTAAAGAAGTAGAAATTTTTTGTGCAGGCCAATTTTATGGGACTATAATGGCACATAACAGTAGAGGTTGAGATCCCAAATTTATCAATGAGGAAGAGATGCGAAAATGGAGACTTGACACGTAATTGGTCTTGGATGTGAGTGTACCAGTGTTTACCAAACCGTTTCTGAGCAGAAGTAGCGTAACCAGAGGTGACTGAGAGATAAGTCCTGAACCATTCAGGGACATTTCTGGGAAGTTTTATAGCATACTCGTTGCAATGTGGAACGATCTGTCCTGCATAGAGAGCTGGCTTTCGCAGGATCTTTTGTAGATAATTCTTAGGAATAACTAATGACTCATGTTCAGAGGAGACAATAAGCTCTTGCGGGGTTTCACGTGTTATCCCCCAGACTTTATTGGGCAGGAAGAAGAAGTCTGGTCCGTACATCTCTACCCCCCTCTTAATACGGTAACCCAGAGTTTCGGGGGATTGGATAAAAGGGTGACTCTCAAGTGTATCCGCAAACTTGAGAATTTCGGGATGGTGGAAAAACTTTGTCCAATTTTGGATGTCATCGAGCTTCTCACGCTGAATCAGATTACGGTGAAGTTCTTCGGAGCGTCCATAAATCGTCTGAATCTGCGAGAACACGACATTGTCTTCTCCACCTCCGAGTGTAGCGCTCATGATGAGCTCCCTGAAGTCACTGTCTTCCGAGAAGCCCTTCAAATCTGAGGGGATGTGAAATGATATCTGGTGGAAGTTCTCAAGTAGGAATCTCTCGTACCCACGAGAGTAATTAGAACAGATAGTCGTGGCCGGGAGAACAGTGACGATCTTTCCCCCACTGCTCATTAGACCGTGAATCTTGAACAGACTGTAGATATGCAATCCGGGCTGTCCAGAAATATAAGTTCCGTAAGTTGCCCCCAATTCTTTCAAGGAAGATTGCTGCTCTGGACCGAGATAGTGTGTACGTGTAAACGGAGGGTTCGTGAGGAAAAGGTCTATCCTCTTATGGGGCTCCCAGAGCATGGCATCACCTATATCTGCGAAAATTTTACGATAATCCTCTCCTCTATCCTTGAAAATCATGTATACCTCGTAGAATGCCAATAAAACGGCATCTGGCATAATATCGTTAATGAAAACCTCAGGAAGGTCTCCTGTTCGGTTTGACAGGTATGAGGAGAGAAGCCTACCGGATCCACAGAAGGGATCAGCGATGCTAAGAACTTCATCGTCTTCACAGAGACGCAAGATAAGTTCGACACCGGGAGCAGTAGTATAGTTTGCCGCTAACTCCTTCCTTCTGGCATCGTCTAGCGAACGCTGAAGTGTACTCCCTAGATCTAATTTACGATGAAACTCTGCTCTACTAGGGATTACAGACTGAAGGTAATCAAAGAGTCTGGGGGCGTTGGCACCACTCGTTCGTAGAATATCCAAACCCTTTCGGTATTCCTTTTCCCCTGTCATTTCCCGTACGAGGACGGGAGCTAGAACTGAGACATCCATGTTCCCTACTCCGATATCAGTCGTTCACCAGTCTGCACTCTCCACAGAGTGGAGTAAATTCCATCATTTGCTAACAACTCCTCGTGCTTTCCTCTCTCTACAATCTTACCCTTATCAAGCACGAAGATCTGATCCGCATTTCGGATCGTGGATAATCGGTGAGCTATGATAATTGTGGTATGCTCTTGGGTTACTCGTTCGAGGGACCGCTGAATTGCAGCTTCTGTCTCGTTGTCCACACTGGATGTGGCCTCATCAAAGACCATGATAGGGGGATTCTTGAGTATTGCCCGTGCGATTGAGAGCCTCTGTCTCTGCCCACCAGATAGTTTCTGTCCTCGCTCTCCCACAAGGGTGTCATATTTTTGTGGGAGTGTTGTGATGAAGTCGTGCACTTCTGCAATCTTCGCAGCATTAACTATTTCCTCATCCGACGCCTCGTGGTTTCCGTAGAGGATATTGTCCTTCACGGTACCGTCCAGAATGAATGTGTCTTGGGAGACAAGGGCAATAGACCGTCTGAGGTCTGTGAGGTTCAGTTCTTTCAAGTCGATACCATCAAGTTTGACGCTTCCTTCCTGTGGATCGTAAAATCGCAGGAGTAGTTTCACAATTGTCGACTTACCAGCACCAGTAGCCCCGACAAAGGCTACAGTGTCCCCAGAATGGATTGATACCGAAAATTTCGTAAGGACGTCCGGTCTGCTCTTGTAGCTGAAGCAGACGTTTTCGAAGTCTATTCTCCCTTCTACGCTTTCAGGAGAGATTCGTTTGGTACCAGAAACTATCTTAGGGGACTTATCGAGGAGATTTAAGGCCCTAGTCGTGGACGCCATCGCACGTTGGTATTGGTCAAAAGTCTCCCCTAGGCGGGTCAATGGCCACAGCAATCTCTGGATGAGGAAGACAATAACGCTGTAGGCGGCGATCTCGAGTGACCCATTCAGTGTGAGAGACCCTCCGACTATCAGCATACCTATGAAACCAGCTACAATCACCATTCTGATGAGTGGTGAGAATGCAGAGCTCAGGAGGATCGCTGAACGGTTGGCCTGCATGTACTCTTTCGATGACTCCTCTATTCTCGATGCCTCATACTCTTCCGCAGTGTAAGACTTGATGGTAGATATCCCCGTTAGATTATTGGCAAGCCTTCCATTGAGAACACCGACCTTCTCTCTTACATCAGCATATCGGGGTTCCAGAAGCCTCTGGAACCTGATAGAGCCGATGATAATAAAGGGCATAGGGACGATAGCGATGAGTCCTACTACAGGGGACAGGGCCAAAAAGGTCATGAGAATCACGATGATGGTGGTTCCAACCTGCAGCAGATCATTTGCCCCTATGTCGAGGAAGCGTTCGAGCTGGTTCACGTCGTCGTTGAGGATCGCCATAAGTCTTCCACTTTGCTCGTCTTCGAAGAATTCCATCTCGAGATTCTGGATATGACGGTACACGTCCATCCGCAGTTTGTGCTCCACATTCTGAGCAAGATTCCTCCATTTCAGTTTGAAAAGGTACTCGAAGAGAGACTCGGAGAACCAGATCACGAAAGTAATGAGTGCTAGGATGACCAATTGTGTGGTCAAGTCTTTAATTCCGAATTTACCGAATACCGATTCTTCCCTCCTCACGACTATGTCAACTGCTGCTCCTATGAGAACAGGAGGAGCAAGATCGAACAACTTGTTGAGGATTGAGAAGGTCGATGCCAAGTATATTGATCCTCGAAAATCAGAGGTGTACGAGATGAGTCGCGATAGAGGAGATTCTCCCATAGACCTACCTATTCCCAACCTCTTTATCTCCCCTTTGGTCTGAGCAAAGGTGAACTATTTATTGTTCGGATTCTCATGACAGATGTGGACGTCCTTTCCTCAAAGGAGAAGAGAATACTAAAACTATTTACAGTGGAGACAGTTGGTTTTACCTTGATGACTATGGGGGTTGCCTATATTAGATCTTACTCCTCGTTAGACACCAGATGGTTGCTCACGATATTTGTATGGATCTTTGGTTTCTTAGCCGCATCCTCGGCTATGGCACTTCTGCTCATTCGTAGAGAGATCCTAAAAAGACTAGAGGAGCATAAATCATAACATTAGGTTCTTTCTTTCAGCTCGATTCTTGGGGCGATACCCATGGACATGAGCTCCTGTAGGAGAAGTTTGAATGCGTAGGAAACCACTATTTTAGACACATTGACCTCATCACGGCAGACAGGGCACTGGTTTCGCTTGAGCTCAGGATTATGGTAAGCGATGAACCCACACTGTTCACAGAACAGAGCATCTGTCTTGTCAGACTCATCTAGGAGCCTCTCTTTGAGAATCAGAGATGTACCATGACCGATGAGACAGTCTCTTTCCATCTCTCCGAATTTAAGACCTCCTTCCCTCGATCTACCCTCGGTGGGTTGTCTTGTGAGGATCTGTACAGGTCCCCTTGCACGAGCGTGGAGCTTGTCATTTACGAGGTGGTGGAGTTTTTGATAGAACGCTATGCCAACGAAGATGTCAGCTTCGAGCTTCTCTCCACTCCTTCCATCGTACAGCACTTCCTTTCCATAGTGGTGGTAACCGAGCTCCTTAAGCTCATTCATGAGATCATCAATCGTCCGGCTCTCGAAGGCTGTGGCTGTGACGAAATTCCCTGAGGCTGCAGCAAGTTTCCCGGAGAGCACCTCAATCAACTGCCCTATAGTCATCCTTGAAGGGATAGCGTGTGGGTTGATAATTAGATCCGGATTTAGCCCGTACTCATTGAACGGCATGTCTGCAGGATTCACGAGGTTTCCGATGATACCCTTCTGCCCGTGCCTTGATGCAAACTTGTCTCCGATTTCTGGAACTCTGAGTGACCTCATTCGCACCTTGACGAGTCTGTGTCCATCGGTGTTCTCACTGAAGATCACGGAGTCAACTATACCCGTTTCTCCGAATCTCATGGATGTTGACGTCTCCCTGCGGTGTTCAGTTGGGATGTCGATGTCTGCACGTTCCTCGAGGAACCTTGGAGGACTTGTCCTTCCAATGATAACCTCACCCTCCTTACCCTCGATTTTCGTCTCGGGCTCAACCACACCGTCGTCTGCAAGGTTCTTGTAGACAGAGGGATCTTTGTATCCCCGAACTTCTTGACTCGGGATCTCGAAGATGTCTTCCTGACCACCGGGGTACTGCCTCTCTTCGCTGGTATAAGCTCTGAAGAACGTCGACCTTCCTAATCCACGGTCGATAGATGATCTGTTCATAATGAGACTGTCCTCCATGTTGTACCCACCGTAGGACAGCAGTCCAATGACGAAGTTCTGCCCAGCAGGTCTGTCGTTGAATTTTATGGCCTCCATCCCGTGGGTCTTAACCAATGGCCTCTGTGGATAGTGGAGCAGATGTGCACGGGTGTCCATCCTGAGTCTGAAATTTGCTGCATAGACCCCCAGCGACTGCTTTGCCATACCCGATTCATATACATTACGATCAGATCGATTGTGCTCAGGGAATGGGATGAGTGATGCACATATCCCAAGGATAGCCGCGGGAGAGATTTCGAGGTGTGTGTGCTTGGAGTTGAGATCACCCATCGTCATTGCGATATAGCAGTTTTCCTCCTCCTCTGTATCGAGATACTCGATGATGCCCTGTCTCGTGAGGTCCGACCAGAGCATCTCCCCATCCTTAACTTTCTCGATGTGATCCTGGGTCAGGAGAGGTACACCGTCCTTCACGATAATCAGAGGTCGGCGTACCCTGCCCCTGTCTGCGTTGATTTGGACTTCCTTGGTGTCGTCGTAATATACGACATTGACCTCTGGAGCTATGATTCTGTTCCTTCTGTTCTTCCTGATCTGGATGGCGAGAGTCTCACCGTTGGGATGGGTGCCGAAGAAAGTACCGTTGAGGTAGACCCTTGATTGGCTCTTATCGTTATAATCCTGTTCCTCGGTGTTGACACGCAGATCCAATAGCTCCTGCTTGACATGCTCTACATCTATGTCAATAGAGATGTACGCTTGAAGCGCAAGGTTCTTCACCAATCCACAATTTGGCCCCTCTGGCGTCTCGGATGGGCAGATCTTGCCCCAGTGTGTGGGATGGAGGTCACGGGCCTCAAAGTGCGGTTGTGACCTTCCAAGTGGTGAAACCACCC
>JALWRB010000062.1 GCA_027077875.1 Candidatus Heimdallarchaeota archaeon | reverse complement strand
TGGACTGATCTCGACAACCCCCTTGACGATTGATTCAATCCGGTCGACATCGAACTCGTACGAGTCGGGCTCCACCACAGATGCCACGGACTCCGAGACAAGTTTAGCAAGAGCCTCGAGGTACTTTGTGGGCTGGGCTGTAATGATGATTGTCGTGACACCCTCCGCTCTGTCGAACAGGAGATAGTACTCTCCCATTTGTATGGATCTAAGGCTACCTACTATCTTCGTCCCCTCCCTCAGCACCGTCTGTATGGCGAAGATTGCCCCACTGATAAGGGACTCATCCATGTGGGATTCATTGCTGGGTGAGTACTGGTAGAGTGCCATTCCCGATGGGTTCATCAGGATGATCTTCTCGATCCTCTGGATCTGGAGCAGGCTGAAAGACCTGTGCCTCACGAGGGCGAAGTACCACAGGATGTCGATTGCTAGGTAGATAATTGACGGGATAATGGTGAACCAGATGAAGGTGAAGCTGTTGAGCTCAGGTAACGGATTATCGGGGGACGTGAACATCACAAGTCCCACCATGATAAACAATGGTGCTCCGATGTAGTCGGCAGCGATGATATACCTAAGCAGCTTGATCGGCCCTCTCTGTGCTGATGTGGCGTAGTTCTCCATTCTCCCCAGCAACCTGAAGAGGGTAATCGCTACGTAGAAGAAGAAGAGGGGTACCGTCAACTGGACGAACAGGCTGAACTGTGACTGGATAGCCTGGGCAATGACCTCGTTTCTGGTAAGGAAAATGAAGATAATTGTCATGGTAGCGAAAGCGCTCGCCACTGATATCCTGACGTTGTCGAAGTGAGTACTCCAGTAGGACTCGGCTATAATGACCATCAGGAACCCCACGATGATGCCTCCGAGTGCCACAGTGTCCGAGAGGAGCTCCGTCTCTGGAGAGACGTACAGCCTTATCCCCTGCCCTACTGCGATCATGACTCTCGTTGCAAAGAGGAGGATGAAGAGCAGTCCGACATGGATTCTTTGCTTCCTGTATTCCACGATGTTAATCCCCAAGTACCACAGGTTGAGGAATGCAGTTGTACCTATGATGACCAGTGCCGTGTACAGCAGGGTCTGGGTTATCATTGAAGTATAGTGTGCAAATTGGTACAAAAAGGTTTTCAGCCAAGAGCAATCAGTATATTCTGCTCCTGTCTTCTCAGAATATCCGGGACCTGTACCAGTTGAGTGTTTCCTCTATCCCTTCTTCCAGTGGAGTAATCCTGAAGTCGTAGCTCTGTATGAACTTTTCATGGCTCACGAGGTAGGGCTTCTCGAACTCGTAGAGCATCTCAACTACTTCTCCTATGACCTTGTTGAAGATGCCGATGATCCTGAGCGGTGTCCTTCCCATCGTTGAGAACTTTGGCTCCGTTCCTGCTGCTCTGTACACCTTGGTGAGAAATTCCCTCTGTGTCACTGCAGGTGCAGATGGGAGGTGCCAGATCTGCCCGTACGCCTCTATGTCCTCCGCCACCATGACCGAAGCCCTAGCGAGATCTGGAGTATATGCGATCTGATGGGGGTGGTCAAGGCTACCGAAGACCTGCGACCTCTTCCCCCTCAACGCAGGTATGAAAACCCGGGAGCCGTAGAAGGAATTCTCCCCCACCGTGGGGCCGTAGAAATCTGGTGCCCTCACGATAACTACCTTGATCCTGCCGTCGTTGTGGGCGTCCAGAAACATCTTGGAACTTTCCGCTCTCACCTTACCCTTCCTGCCTGTGGAGGTCCACGGCATCTTCTCGTGGAGAGGTTCCGTGGCGTCCTCGGGATACATGTAGAGATTGTCTGCCACGAGGATGGGGACGCCAGTCTGCTCTGCCGCTGAGATCACTGTCCTTGTCAGCGGGATCAGGTCACTAGTCCACTTATTGTACGGAAGGTTGACGCAGTGGTAGACCTGCGCAGCATCCTCAATGAGCTCAACCAACCTGTCCTTGTCCGTGATATCTGCCGCGACCATCTCAACCTCAGGGGGCACCTCTGCCCTGCCCGACCTGTTGATACCTCTGACCTTCTTTCCTTGCTTTACTAACTCGTGGGTGACGGCTGATCCCCAGCCGCCACTTGCTCCTAACACAACGTGTATGTCCATGATGCGAATTACCATTCGCATCTTATAAGGTTTGCGAATACTTATTCGCAAATGCGAACTATTATTCGCACATTCTTGTGCACACACAATCATCTCTGCCTGCACGCTTAAGTACGCGAACGTAGAGGGGTCTATGTGGCAAAGTACTCAATCGATCAGGTCATCGATGCGGGGATACGTGCATACGCTAAGTTCGGTGAGGACTTCACCATGAGCAACGTTGCGGACGAACTGGGGACCAGACCTTCTTCTCTCTACAGGCACATCCCAAATAAGCGGGAGCTGTACTTTGCAATGGTCACCCGTGAGTTCAACCGCTTCAACATGAGGATAGAGGAGTTCGCGTCTGACAATCCACAGGGTGATGTCATGAGGTTCGTCGGCTCCATGATCTTGAAGATCGGTCGGGAGGACTTCGGGCTCTTCAAGCTGATGTTCGTGTCCAGACCTCCACCTGCTCCGGCCGACTACTCCCCGGGGCAGTTCGAGCTGCAGTGCAATCCCCGGACGATACACAACCTTCTCGGGATTGTGAGGGGGCTGGGGAGTGGTGAGGATCCCGTACTCCTCACGTACACACTTATGTCCCTCGTGTTGGGAGGTTCCATCCTCACCTCTGAGGTGTACTCGACCCTCAATGAAGGCATACTCCCCAAGGAGAGATACTCCGAGTTCCATGACTACTTACTGGGGATGGTGGGTAAGTTGCTCGGGAGTATGGAGGAGTAATGGGGATAGTTACCCCATTATCAATTTGGTTATATCCCTAAGAACATCTTCGGACACCTTACCTTTGAGCACGAGTTGCATGAGTTTACCTCCGTCTGTGAATCCCAGTGGGAAAAGATTAAAGATAATTAGGAGCATATTAGCCCCGACGAAGTACTTGGCTAATACCATAGAGGGTACAAAGAGTTGGGTAGCTAGTGATGCCGCAAGGATGATTATATTGACCAGTAATCCTGCTCCAAATACCTCTCTCAACCTCAGCCTCTTGCCCTCGTCCTCGATACCTAAGAGAAAGGGAATGTAATCGGATGTCGATGGTCTGTCCACCCTTTTCTTTTTCTTCTTCATCCGAGCAATCACCCTCCTCAGGCCTTCCAATTCATGATCGTCATAGACAGTTACTTCCTCCTGTTCCGGATTGTCGAGTACCGTCTCTTCCTGCTGTTCTTCTCTCTCCTCCTGCTTGGGATTGTCGAGTACAGTGGCTTCCCTCTCTATCTCCTGTTTCGATTCTCCCACCACAATGGTTCTATCCTTATTGACAAATCCCTCAATGTCGATCTCAACATAGGCACCGTAAAGCACTGTGGGTACTGCAATCACTCCAACAGATTTGACCTCAATACCGTTGCTCACGGCGATGAGGGCATGTCCCAGTTCATGCAGAGCTATCGAGATGACCACTGCTCCCCAGAAAAGCATAGAGTCAAAGTCCATCGATGAATATGTACTCAAAAGGTCAAAGGTTCCATAAATCACCGATCGAAAGGGTGGTAAGAAAACTGTGAGGAATATGATTCCGATGGTGAGTGGGAAGATGATGATACTCGCTACTCCGATGGTGAAAGCCGCAGTGCTCACAAATGGTTTTAGGGCCTCTGGGACTAATCTTCCCCACCTCCTAATCAGCGGATTCAGGTTCCGAGTGGCAAGTGCAAAGGGGTACATCTTGAACCCCTTGAACCAGATGTTCTTGACAGTGAATCGAATTCCAAGTAGTACCTGAATGGCGAGGATCACCAGCCACCAGACATTGGATCTGAAAACCTCATAGAAGATGTCGGACAGTCCCATCATTTCCACCTCGAACTGGGATTTATTAATGCTTGGTGTGCCCAATCTCTCCACGCGATTTTTATTAATATCTAAACTGAAGTACATTCGTGAAATACAGGTGGGCTGCACTGATTTCCGTTATTCTGCTCTTTATCGTTGTGGACATTGCAGTTCCCCTTCTCAGCATGTCAAATGCCGCTGCGGTTCTTGGACTGGACTCGTCAACGGAGGAGTTCGGTGAGATCGCACAATACTATCCGTTTCTCCGGGAGGAAGGTATACACGTGGACAACGTGGAGGTCCCTGACAACGGTCCCCTCTACTTCGTTGAGAGGACGTATAAGAAGAACTTTGAACTTGTAGACGAGGTGATTCTATCTGGATTCCACGGGACAGCTGTGTTCTTGGATGCTGACACGAGACTGGAATTCTACGCCACCGAGGTACAGCTCTTCGCAGGGAAGGTCAACAGCACGCTCTACCTGAATGAATATGTGGGGAAGATTCCACGACTGGTCTACGTGAAGTCAATTCAAATTGGGGACACGAGCTACTTTGCAATGTACATGGATTACCCCAGACTTGTGGAGGGTGTCATCTCCTTCCAGGTCATCTTCCTCAAGCTCGAACGATTTGACCTTCAGGTCATAGGACAGTACTCCGGTGAGTCGGATCCCGTGGACTACCCAATATCCGTCTATGGGAACAAGTTCTTCATCATGACTGGTGCTCCTGATGTCAATGAACGATCGGGGACTGTGATTGATCTGGTGGTTTTTGACCCAGTGAAGGAAGAGGTAGAGCTTCTACAGATAGACTTCCCCGCACTTTACTACAGGGTATCAAAGGCTGTCGGTTACAGGTTGTTCTCGTACGAAGGTAGGTTCTACCTTCTCATCTCCAACATGAGTCTGATCCCCAATGTCTATTACGACAGTGTGTTCGACATCGAGGAGGAGGAGTTCGTTGGGGGATATGCCACTCTCCGCAACGATACCCAGATCGGTCTGATAGACACGTACAATACATACAAGAACACGATATTCCTCCCGCGGCTATCCATGAGGCAACTGGGAATAGAAGTGGTGCTAGGGTATTTCTTCAGCCCGGACAAGAGTCCACAGGTGATGGCACTTACCAACATCCTCCTGGGTATTGACGAGGAATGGCTGTACGAGGACACCACTGCGTACTTGCTTGAGGGGCAGTCGTCTATCTTCGCTATCTTCGTCAGGACCGACAGGCAGTTCGCCATCTGGATAACTCCCTCATACATGGGGGCTGCGTGGGACCTTGGGCAGTCAGCAAGCATGCAGTTAGTGATCTTGGGGTTAGAGGGCACCGCGGTCATGCTGCTAGTGATCGATATGAAAAAGCAGTTGAGGTTGAGGAAGCCAGCAGATGAGGTGCTCTTCCCGGATCTGGACGAGGGCAAAATTATGTCATGAATTATAGCAATTAATGTACGTGGAACAGTTATTTGCTATTACAGCTGGTGTAGTTCCGTATTATGACTTCTCCTTTCACTAGGCATTTAATTAATTGAAACCCAATAATCAAGCAGTCTTATGACCCACAATCGCCACTATTCAATTACCATGAAGCGGTTATCTAGCACCTTGCTGGCACTTCTGCTAATGTTCACATTCATTAGCACTGGTTCAGCACAGACAGTAACCGGGAGTGCACCTACATTTGTCGTAGATCAGCTCCCACCACCCGGTGATAACGCCACCTTGCCCAGACCCATTGACGTCGATTTCGGAACTCCTGTGTCCGTCAGTGGAAACGAATCTGTGCAGTTGATGACACCATCGGGAATATATGTGAATGTCACCCCTGGAGACAGTGTTGAAATCACAATTGACATGACCACCACGAACCCCTACAGCGCTGTTCCCGAGGGGCTTGTATCCGTGGGTATTTTCCTGCAGATAGAGATGAACGACACCAGTGTCGATGTGGATGCGACAATAGCGATCCCGTTCAACGACAGTATGGTTGAGGGCATCGACGCAGAAACATTAGAGTTCAGGTTCTACAACGAGACTTCAGGTCTCTGGGACTCAGTCACGAGTTGGGTGGATCTGGACAGTATGATGGTCTACGGTAACACCACTCATTTCAGCACGTGGACAGTCACGGGAGATGAATCCGTTGATCAGACCCCTACACCTCCACCTGACCCTCCCGTGAATGACTCACGCATACCCGTGAACGTAACGCTTGGTAGTCCTGTCTCTGTCAGAGGAAACGAGTCCGTTCAGCTCGTCACACCCTCTGGGATCTATGTTAACGTCACACCGAGTGAGGGTGTTGAGATCACGGTCAACATGACAACGTCGAACCCCTACAGTGAAGTACCAGAGGGTCTTGTTTCCATTGGTATCTTCTTGGAGATAGAGATGAACGACACCAGTGTCGACGTGGACGCCACCATTGCCATCCCGTACAATGACAGCATGGGTGTGGATCCCTCGACACTGGTCCTTCAGTTCTACAACGTGACATCTGGAGAGTGGGAGTCTGTCCCTAGTTGGGTCGACACCGCTAGCAATATGGTGTTCGGTAATACCACGCACTTCAGCACTTGGACAGCGACGGGTGAGGAGTCTCCCGATCAGACCACTCCTCCCGTCACCGGTCCACCAGAGGCTGTACCCGGTGTACCTTTTGAGGTGGAACTCGGAAAGCCAGTGGCAGTTTCACCCGGTAACAGGGTGGAGCTCGTCACACCTTCGGGAGTCTCCGTCTCTGTCACCCCTGGTGAGGGTGTAGAGATCACCATCGACGAGTTCTCGACCAACCCTGCTGGAGATATTCCTGCTGGTCTCGCTTCCCTTGGACTCTATCTGAGCATAGAGGTGAACGACACCGATGTTGAGATTGATGCCACATTATCTCTCCCATATCAGGCAAGCGATGTGGCTGATCTGGCAATTGAGACACTCGTGTTCCGGTTCTACAATGAGGCTACCGGAACGTGGGATGCCGTTCCCAGTTGGGTGGACACCGAGAACAACATGGTCTACGGTAACACGACTCACTTCAGCACATGGACGGTAACAGGTGATGTCCCCGAGGACTCGAGCACCACCCTTGCTGAGACACCACTCATCGTGGAGTTCATGATCGCCAGCTTGGTCACGGTCACCGTTCTCCAGAGAAGACGAAAATAGCTCATGATTGTAAAATTTTCTTGATAATATAGTACATTTCTCTCCTTTCATTTATATGTATTCATCAACCTACTAGTAGAGGACAGTGAACATGAAAGCTCCAACTCTAATAATTTTCTTACTACTGCTCACAGCAGTTTCAGCTAGGGCGGACGGTGTTGAGCAGATATCTTCATCCATTGTCAATTACTCACACTTTCCGCTCGCACCCATGGATGGCGAGGATCTCACAGTCACCGCTTCTATCTCGGTCCTTCCCCCAGACTTTAACAATCTCACGCTCGTCTACTCGGTGGATAATGGTGGATCGGTGAGGGTTGTGATGGATTCCTTGGGAGGGACACAGTACTCGGGAGTTATCCCCGGGCAGACTGATGGGTCGATAATCAGGTACTACATCGAGTTATACTACGGGGATGCTCTACAGGACAGGAAGCCCACGGACTATGAGGTGGTGGTGAAGGTTGGTGTGCAGGGTCCTGTCCATGTAATTGTCAATCCCGGGGTGCCACAGGGTCTACCCAAGGGAAATTATTCACTCTCCGATTCTGATGGCTCAATCTTTCTGAACATCTCGATCACAGCATCAATCGAGCTTAACCTGACCTTGACAGATCGTGATATTGCTCCTGAGATCCCCGGTAATACTCTGATATCAGACCTCTTCTCAATCGAGGTGAACGACTCCGATGCGATCTCCACCGCAGAGATCCTGATCCCGTATGATGAGATGGTGCTCGATGATCTTGGGGTGATCGAGACAGGTCTGGTTCTCCTGACCCGGGAGGACCCTACTTCGGACTGGGAAGTGTACCCCTCGACCCTGTTCCTCGACGAGAACATAGTTGTTGCAAATGTCTCCCATTTCTCTGAATGGGCAGTCGGTACCAAGAGTGCCGCCCTCCGCATCTTGGACATGGAGTACGATGAGAAAGTTGATTTGGCGACGTCCGAGCTGATCGAGGTCACGGTTTCCAACATCGGTAACACCCTCGCTGAGAATGTCAGTACCCGTGTCTTTCTCCCGGACGGTCTCCTCCTGACCAATGAAAGCGACACGCTTACGACCTCCGAACTTCGCCCCCTACAGAACCTCACTGTATCTTGGAGCTTCTTTGCGGACAAAGGTGGTTTCTACACTATAGTCGTCGTCTCCGATGGAGTAAACACCGATGAGGAGATAGTGGAGATCGTTATTGAGGTTGGGGAGGGTATATCAGAGGATCCAGCTGGTGTTTCGTCATCCTCAGTGGGATCAAACACCAATTCCGTGGATGTCAGTTTCGTAGTTCCTCCGATCTCGCTAGTTCTTTTGGACATAATATTGAGGAAGGGTAGAAAGACGAATAATAAGCGGAATTGTTGATACAGTGGGGAAGACATGAAATCGATCAGCCTCCGATACTATCTCATTCTTACGGTATTTCTCCTATCTAGCCCTCCGTTGGCAGTTCATGTCGATGCACAGATCCCCTTCTCGGTAGAGA
>JALWRB010000061.1 GCA_027077875.1 Candidatus Heimdallarchaeota archaeon | reverse complement strand
CAGTTGTCATCACCTCAATCCCATGGAAGGGAAGGTAGTAATATGCAAGAACGGCCAGAAGAGAATATAGTCCTCCAATTACCGCTCTTCTCTCTGCGATGATCATCCCGACTATGACCAAGATGGAGAGAGTAATCAAATCCGAGATATGAGCTCCTATGAGCAGGCTTTCTGGATACTCAAGCGCATATGCGAGAAGGAAACCACTGTACACAAGAATCCCGGGGGGAATCATCGCGTAGATCCAGAGAGCAACCCTGATTACTATGTACACCAGTGGGATGACCGTCCCCCACACAGCCAAGACTGGGAAGTGAGTTCCTGCACTCGCCAGCATGGATATAGCGAAAGCAGATGCGATTACGAGATGGGTCTCCGAGAACTGCACAAGCCTCTTGCGATAGTACACGATGAGAAGGACGAGTGTTGATACCATTGAATATATCAGTAGACCACCTCCCCGATCTGTCCAAGGAGTTGCAGTGACTTGTCATCAAGCACCCTGCCAATCGTCTCGATAGCTCCCTCTTCAGTCTCCACAATATCGGAGGTAAGTATCTCATCTCGAAGAATCCTGAGCAGTATCTCCCCTTGGATATTATGCCTGTCCGTTATTATCACCACGGAGTACTCACCCGATGACGTAGTCAGGATTGCCTTTGAATCAAATATCATGGTCGTACTGTCCGGATCCATCCCAAGGATGTGCTCGAAGTTCTGAAGCAGGATCTTGGTCCCCGCTGCCAGTAAGAAGTTGTTGGCAACATGTGGCTCGTGGACCCTTAGATATATGGGGAAACCCGCCTTGGAGAGTACTGCAATCTGGTAGAGCTTCTGGCTAGCGATAATGGTGCTCATGGTCTGCAGCCCATAGATATAGGTGAAATACGTGAGGAAGAGCAGCGTCAGGAAGTAGAAAATTGTCGTGTCAATCACCTCGTCCAGCCGAGATGCAACGATGACCACTAGCATGAGGGCAGTGAGAAAGACGAACAGTAGTCCCTGCAATATCCTCAGATTGGATGTCCGTCCTTTCAGAAATCCAAGGTCCCCAAGGAAGGAATTGCTGGTCCGTATGCCCTTGACAAACCAGTATCCCGCGCAGAAGGTGAAGAGAAGAACGACTATGTAGGTCCTAACCCCGATGTCATCAAACCACAGTCCATCCTTCAGGTAGACATCGATATCGTCAGTGAGAAGTATGTAGATCACGTCTGCGAGAAACAGTATGTCCACCGTCTCCCTCACCCTCGATCTCCGCTTCTCGATGGTTATGAAGAACCAGTTGAATCTGATCAGAGAGTAGTGGAAGACGGCCGCGGAAACAGTTGCAAGCCTGAGGATGGCTCTTGCAACCTCCCTCTCGGGGACATATCTCATGGTGAAGTTTAGTGATACCCAGAGGAGGTTTCCAACGAAGACACCGCTGAGCCAGAGCCTTACCCTAGCTGGTTGGTTAGCATAGTTCCTGTACGTGATGGCATAGAGCAATCCGATCAGGATGATTTCCGCCCCGAGAAGCAGCGTGATGTACAGGGTTGCCAACCTATAGTATAGCTCTCTGACATATTTAATATATTATTTTCGCACATGGTGGTTTGCAAAGTACCTGCGAATAGTTCGACAGCAGGACCGAATATGTCCCAACGATAGTCTAAAATATTGAATCCGGCAACAACTCTTGATCAGACATGGCGGTGATAGAGATCTCCGATCTGAGTTTCTCCTACGGAGAGCAGATCGGTATTGACGGACTTAACCTCGAGATAGAGGAAGGGGAGATCTTCGGTTTCCTCGGGGAGAACGGAGCGGGAAAGACCACGACCATAAGGTGCATGATGAGCATTCTCGTCCACCAGAGCGGATCGATCCGGATCAACGGCTCTGTCGTCGACAGGGGCGACCTCTCCTACAAGGAGGAGGTCGGATACCTCCCGGGTGAGCTCAGCATTCCGGAATCATACAGGGTGAGGGACTTCTTCGAGTACATGGCATCACTCCGTTCCAAGCCACCAGTACGGCTCGACGAGATCGTCAGGCGTTTCGACATCCCGCTGGACAAGAGGGTCAAGCAGCTGAGCAAGGGAAACAAGCAGAAGATGGGAATAGCACTGGCCC
>JALWRB010000060.1 GCA_027077875.1 Candidatus Heimdallarchaeota archaeon | reverse complement strand
CTAACATGTCTTCAAAGCTTAAATCGTAGCCAGTTGCTGCATTCGTCAGCTCGAGGAGATAATCGATATTCTGCTTGGAACCTGTGGCAACAACATCAAAACTGCAAATCACAAGACTGTTGGTGAATGAACGTACATCTTCGAATTTTGCAACTAATGGAGCTTTGCCCTCTATATCAAATCGGGAGTAAGCTTTTTCCGCACCAAGTGCAGGATTCGCACCTTCTCTCATCACTATAGTGTCATGGAATCCCTCCATGTGAGAACCACCTCTGCTCGAAACTGCATAGGACAGACCCAGACCCTTCTTCCCACGAGGCTCGTGGTATGCGATCTCAAGTCCCTTTGCGTGCATCGCAAATTCCTGCCCTCCAATCTTCTCGGCCATCCTCATCACACCTTCAGCAATAACATCCCCATAGTCCTCACGTTTAGCGATCTTGTGAAGTGCCTCAATGATCTTGTCTCGGTCACCCCACTGTATTTTAACTCCAAGTTTCTCACCGAGACCTCTCTCGGTAGCTTCCATGGTGAATGCGAGCGACCCACCAGCAGAAATTGTGTCTATACCCAAATCGTTACACAACTGGTTTGCTAAACCAATTGCCTTAATCTCATTGTTCAGGAGCATGGATCCAAAACCAGCTAGAGTCTCGTATTCGAGTGAACTCCCATTGGGTATTAGTTTCTCCCCACCATACTCACCTTCAATGACTCTCTTGCAGTATGTCAGACATGCAGAGCAAGTCTCCCTTCCCACCAGTAGACCGGACTCTTCCATAAATTGTCCAGAGATCTTGTCATGATCCTCAAACTTACCATATTTGAAGTTCTTGGTTGGAAGAATTGACATCTTATGCAGCGATGGGATCCCACCAGATGTCCCGAGGACTCCAAATCGTTCTTTCATCTTTACGCCATTGACCAGACCATCACGATATACCTTGTTGATATTCTTGAACTCAGCGGGATCCTTCAACTCTGCTTTCTGGGATCCTTTGGCGACAATACCCTTGAACAGTTTCGAACCGAGTACGGCACCTACACCTCCTCTTGCAGCTGCCCGATCCTTATCATTTATGATGGCAGCGAACCTCACAAGATTTTCACCTGCAGGGCCAATTAGCATCGTTCTGGCTTTCTTACCATACTTTTCAATAAGGGAGTCATGTGTGAAGAACACTCCTTTACCCCAGTACTCAGATGCGTCTACAAGTTCAACATTTCCATCGACCATTTCGAGGAGGACTGGCTTAGGAGACTTACCAGTGAGTATCACACCGTCATATCCAGTGCCTTTGAGTGCGTATGGAAAATAGCCACCTCCGTACGCTTCTGCGATGAATTTAGAAAGTGGTGACTTAGTCATAACAAGGTATCTTCCTGATCCCATGACATTGTGTCCAACTAGGGGACCAGTAGTTATGATTACGGAATTAGATTCAGAGAGTGGGTCTGCGCCCTCGGGTATAAAATCAAACAATAAACGTGCTGCGAGAGCTTTCCCTCCAAGATAGAGACGCGAATACTCTTCGGGCACATTATAATCTGATACCTCTCCTTTTGTGAGGTCTACGTGTAGCATTTTTCCATAGGATCCTGCCATAAGTCTTCTTTGTACTTGAGAATATAATACCATTGTTCGCGGATAAGTTATCACAACAATTACTTTCAACCCTCACAACCTTGAAATAAGTCTGTCATGATTGTCTACTATAATGGATGAAAACGAGTTGCTCAACGCACTTTTTCACTCACCTCGGAATGAGGTATTGGAGGAGATCGAGAAAATCAAGGACAGCGATCTTCGGTTGAGACTGCTCCTCCAAGACATACATCCGAGTTATATTCCACGTCTAATCAGGGGATTGAAGGGAGACCATCTGAAAGAATTAATCAGTACAAGTAAATCATACGAGTGCAGGGAAGAAGCAATATACCGACTTGCAGCAAACCAGGATTACTTCCTAGAAATATTGAGGGATAAATCACTACCAACAAGTACGACACTTGAGGTAATTAACAAAATACATTCCATAGAAAGTCTGATGGAGATCGCGCTGGAGACTGAGGACAGTACAATTGGGTTGGAAATCCCTAGGAAGATTAAGCATCCGGAGCTAAATTATAGAATTTTCGAGGAGGCGAAGTGCCAGATGGCTAGAATCAGTGCTGTCAAAATGTTACCGCACAGCTATGATCCCAAGCTTGCAGATTGGGTGGTCAGAGGAAACCTCCCGATGAAACTTAGAACCACAATAATTGAGCGAATAAAAGATCAAGACTCACTCTTCTCCATCTGGATATATATTGACGATATCGATATCAAACAGTCAATCATTGATAAATTTCAAGACATTGGGCTTCTTCTCAGTCTCAAACTTCAGGCAGGATCAAAGGAGGACATAAAGATGATAGATAGGAGAGTTGAGGAAATTCGAAAACAGGAGAAGAGAGAATAAATAAATAGTTCCATGCATCTCTTTGTTTGAGGTTTAATGAGACACCAGACGCGAATGGTCATAGCTGGGATCATTGTCCTCGCGCTTCTTGTTCCCAACTTTATCAACTTTGTCAGACCGCAGATTGTGAACGATATTATGATACAAGATGTGAATCACGTGAAGGATCTAAATCTGGATACATCTCCTCTGAATTCATTCTCTCTTTCTGTGCGAGGTGATACATTCTTCAGAGAGATAAAGATCGGGGGAGAGGACAAATTTGAGTTCTACTCAAAAGAGTTAGAGATTATTGGGTACATAGATGTCGATAAGTCGTATGACCGACTTGATGTAATATCAATGGAAACCCAATTCGGGATAAGAAATATCAACGGATATGACAATATGGATATTATCCAGAATGGTGAGGTTGTAGCTTCATATAATTTTACCACCTTCTTCTATGAAGAACATGGGGTGGAGATAGACAGGACGAATGTGGGACCTGTAGTTTACTATAAAGGAAGACCTTGGATCATAGTGTCTGCGTACTATCAATACACGAATGGTACCTTGGATGGCGCAATAGCCCTGATGTCGTGGGATGAAACATTAATTATGGAGAGAATAGATAATGTCTACTACATCACGAATTGGGAAATTGAACTGGTTCAGATCAGAGAAGATTCATTTGTAATAGTGATTGACAAAGATTTGAATAATGCTTTCCTCTCAAATTATTTTGAGTATAACGGATCTGACCTACGACAATTATCCAAGATAGATACTAGTCATTTTGGCACCCCTAATTCATTAGTGAAATACTACACCTTGTATTTTAAAGACAAGGAGTACTATATTTCAGAAAATAATCTTGATGGGTACAAATATAACTTTTACAACAAATCATTAGATCTTCTTGGTGACTACTACTCAGGTAAGAACATTGCATTTAACAAAAGAGGGGCTATTATCGGAATTGAAGAGTATTTGGATGTCATTGAGCTCGATACTTATGCATTTGTCCCAACCTATCCAGGGAGGATTGATGACGGATGGCTACTTGGATTTCAATTAGATGATAAGGGGGTACGCCCATACAACGTTTCAATAGAGGAGCTAGGTATGGAAGTCAATAATTCGGATCTACAGAGCACCGAAATGTTAATCAGCCCTCTACGGGATTTTGTTGTGTACTTCTTCAAACGTACTGACGTTGTAACAGCAATGGTGCTCTATACCCATGATGATGGCAATACCGCAGTTATTGGGACACCGATAAGTTCAACTGTTTTGATCATGTTCGATCTTGTTGTAGCTTATCTGATAACCCGGTTAGTGAAATCCAATGATGAACCCCGGAAGTTGGAACTATTTCCCGAAGCATAATACTGAAAAATTAAATCTGTAATCCCTATTAGTAATCTTTATTAATTTATACTACACTAGATCCTCATGAAACGATCATTTGTTAAATGGGGCACTATCTCCGTTTTACTCTTATTGGTAACGGGAACTAGTTTAGGTTTGTCAAGATTGTCTTCAGTATTCAACTCCACTACAGATAGGGAAAATCAGATATTTGAGCTCGAAAGGAAATCAAATCCACTTTTCAAACCCTTCCTCCTAGATTCAGGATTTGTATATAGCTCAAACTATTCTTCTTCAGAAGCGGAGATAGACAGCTACGATTCGAAATTTCAGAAGCAGAATAAGGTGAAATTGTCAACGGATATCAGCGATCAACTCCTTATCTCTAGAGATGTCCAATTAAAAATAAAAGACACGAATGTCTATGTCATGAAAGGGAGAGTGCCTGTATCCTATATTAGCGTCACATCTACATTTGGGCTTGACTCAATATCGTATCTCTACTTCTCGTCCTCGACTATTAGAGAAAAAGAAGCTCTATTCTTCGTTCTTAAAGTTGGAGGGTTACTTGAGGGGCTTGAGTACAGAGAAGCATTTCTCTTTCTGAAGTACGAGAATGGAGAGATAATGGGACAGAACAAGTACATATTCTCTTTTAGCGATAGTCTCGGAGCTCAACAGCCTAATGAGATAGCTACGTGGGGAAAGGATTTTGTCTTCAGAGTATCAGGTGTGAATGAGTATACCGACACCATGGCGTTCATAAAGAGATATAATCCACAGAAAAACTCTATGGAGACTTTGTTCAACAAATACGATCTTTCTGACCACACACTTTCATCAGAAGGATCAAATATCGACAGAAGATTCGCACAAATTAGTAATAACTTCTACTCAATTGTCCTTAGTGTCAATACATCGAATTTCATGCTCTCCTTCGTTAACGCAGAGACAAAGACTGAAACTACATTCAAGATGGCCACAGGAATTCTTAATTCTCAGGACTTCTATA
The DNA here is from genome assembly GCA_027077875.1 of Candidatus Heimdallarchaeota archaeon. GTDB lineage: Archaea > Asgardarchaeota > Heimdallarchaeia > Heimdallarchaeales > Kariarchaeaceae > S139-21. The sequence goes on along the minus strand of JALWRB010000060.1, from coordinate 24,664 downwards.
TACTAAATAACCACGAGATGTACGACGGGGTAGGTTTCATAGAGCTTATTGGCAGAGAATACGAGACGAATAGATTGATTTTAGGTTTTTTCATTACCCCGGAGAAATACCCAGAGATCCAACCACTCTATGCCGATTTTCCCCCTGACTTCCAAGCATCAAATCGAGGAGGGAGGTATAATTATTTTCAAGGATCGGATAACTCACTATTCCTAACCGTCCGTTCCTCAACAGGGATGATCATCGAGAAATTCACACCTAGTATTGTAGGGAAATCCATTGAGTTTGCAGGTAGGTTTGAGGTTCAGGTATTTCTACTAACAGCTGATGTGATTTTATTAGCAGGTGTGATTGCTCAATACATTAGACGAAGGAGAACTCAATTGACCACACAGGATAATCTCTATCCAGAGATTGACTAACCACCCATCCTCATGTTTCCAGATTTCAACATTGAGATTATTGTTAGCCCCAAGGTGTCGAAAGCATTCTCAACGTTCAGACCTTCTTTGGCAGAAGTGTCCATGTAGACAACCTCAAATCCCTTTGCACGAGTGTTCTGGGATATGGCGTCCGCATATCGCTGGGCTTCTGCAGCAGATACAGAGTTCCTGTCCCTTAGATCTGCTTTATTTCCCAGAATTGTTATCGGAATAACACCCCGTCCATTGTTCCTCCAGAGCTCCTCTATCCATTGTGTCATATGGAGGAATGAGTCACGGCGTGTGACATCAAAGACACAGAGTGCACCCATAGAGCCCTTGAAGAATCGAGACCTAACTGATTGGAAAGTATCTTGCCCAGCCATATCCCAGATTTGGAAAGTGGTTTTGTACTGCTCCCCAGAGGGAGCAACCATCTCCCTATCATATGCAGCGAAATCTGCACCGATAGTCATCATGTGTTCTTTCCTGAATCCACGACCCATGAAACGCTCCCTAAGACTCGTTTTCCCAACTGCTCCATCGCCTAGAAGTGATATCTTTAGAAAGTAGTTAGACATATTACAATTTCCTATTCTCTCTCTGCAATATAAATCGTTGTTATAACCTGTCAATTATCCCTCAAAATATCTTAATCTTCTTCGTCTTTGGGCGTCATGTTCTGGATCCTGTCCACAAAGTCTCCTTTGATCTTCTCAAATTCCTCCTTCTGCAAGGCACCAAAAACATATCCCTGCTCGATCTGGGACAGATCCTCTTCCCATTTCTCCCTGACGCTCTCCACGAATTGGTCTGTAGCAGATGAGATCAGTTCGATTAAGACCTCTGCTTCAGATGTCAGACTATAGACATATCGTAATCGAGGATAAGTCTGTGCTCTTCGTTCAAGAATACCGTAGTTTAGGAGTTGTTTGAGATGCTTTTCAATCGCGGTTCTCGACACTCCAGTCTCCTGCACTAATACCTCCGGATGCACACTGTAATCGGCAAGGATCCTGAGGATCTTGCATCTTGTCTCATCCTGAAGAATGGAGAGCAGTGAGCGCTGAACCGAGTTGAGCACAGTTCGTGTAGGGAGGACAGATATAATACCTTTTTTGATGGAGTAAGAATGTATTACACTTTCACTTAGGAATAACTCCCCTCAAATGATTCGAAAAATGCATGCCCTATCTCGGGTTGAGGTGCGATAAGCTGGACGGATACAGATGTAATCTGTACCTAGCCTGACCAGATAGCAGATGTGGGAATAGTATTGGCACTACTCACTAAATCAATTTTGCAGTAAATATTCCTCTAGAGACACTAGCTATTGGTTTTAATTGCAATTCCTTATAAGTATCGAAGGCCATTATTCGTAATAATCGATGTTTTTGGAAGGAAGAGCACGAAAACATAGAATAGTAAAGAGGTGAAAAGAAATATGGAATTTTGCCCAGAATGTGATAGTTTGCTAATCGTAGACAAAGTAGGTAAGAAGACCGTGCTTAAGTGCAGAGACTGTGAATACACAGCTAGGTTGACCAAGAAGAAGGCAGAGGTGTACGTCCTCAGCGATGAAATCGAACATAAGGAAAATGAGATAACTGAGATTATTGAAGTTGAAGAGACTTCAGACAGCATTCCAGAAGAAATACGTGAAGACCTAATGGAATCTTATAGGGAGTCCATTGAATCGTTCCAGTATCAATAATTTGAAATCAGCATTAACTGCCAACATAAACTTGACTATTTATTTGATCGTAAGTCCTTAAAGGAGACTATGTTCGAGCTGTCAGGAACAAAATTTGCGAATTCACCAACGTCTAATGCCTGTATTTTCATTAGATCAGCGCCTTCGACCATGGCAGCAAATTTCTGACGGATCATCTTCGCAGTCTTTCCTCGAGGTATGTCGCCGGGTACAATTTCCACTATTAGATCAGCTTTTTCCATGCACTCAATTGGTCCACAGATCAATCTTGCCCAATTGGCCTCGAGTATTATTCCCAAATAAAGCCGTAGCTCAATATCTCGGATAAATTCCTTTGTACCGTACATCATGATTGAACCCTTGGGGAGGAATTCGCCAGACGGAGCAGTGAGTGAGACTTGGTCTGGAGGGAGGAGGAAGGCATCCGCCGTCGTCCTTTTCCCCTTCCATGCAGAAGAGAAACACACTCCCAAGCAGCCAGCAACACGTTTTGTCGAGTCAGATGCTTTTCTACCATCGAGTTTGATAACCACGAACGGGGCACCATGGATATCTGCATGAAGAAACATATCGTCGTCATCCATGTACTTCTTCACAAGCCTCTCATTCGTAGCTGCATCCTTACCGCCTACCACAATGGTACCGTCAGGTGATTGCATCCACAACCATTTCTCGTACCATCTGCGACGGCGCTTCAGGATGGTCACTTTCGCAGCCATCTCTACCTGCTTCTCCGAAACCGTCTGCTCTGCTTCTTTGATTTTTTCCAAGGTCATATTGATCGCAATGACTGCACCTTTTGCCCTCTTCTCCTGCTTCTTGGCTAGCTCATACTTCGCATTAGCTATGTCATTCACAGTCTGTCTGAAATCGAGGGTCATCTTGATGAAATCACCTTCGTAAGGGAGTTTGACCTTGACCTTGGCCTTCTTGGGGTCTATTGATTCCATAATGGATGCTGCGGGCATACCCTTCTCCTTTGCACCCTCGAGTTTTTCTATAATCGTCTCCCAAGGAACCTTCTTATGCCGGGCGGTCTTTATCGTGGTCAGAAGTTCATCTACCTCGGAGTAGGATAAAAACAGGGCTTCACCTTCCTTCCTCAACTGAGCTGCCTGCAACTCCATATTCCGCTTGTGATCCTCTTGATCCTTTAGTCTCCGTCGGAGTCGATCAACCTCCGTCTCCATCTGCTCGGTCTCTTCAGAGATCATACTATGGTCTTCCTGAGAAGAGTAGTAGATATCGTAAGCTTTCCAGAGTGACGGAACCTCAAGGACTGTCGTCCCCTCTATTTCCTGCTGCTTCCAAGGCATGATCTTGACCACCTGTTCGGGTTTGAAGAGGAGAGATTCGTCATTCCATTGCTCGTCCTCTTCGACCTCCACTGTTATCTCTTCAGAGTCAGAATCATGGGTCTCATTAGTATCATCCTCCTCCTCATCAAGAAGGACAACAGGGTTGTAATCGTTTTCTAAAAGTCTATCACGTAGTTTGGAGGCTTCCTCCCTGATCCTTTCCTTGTCATCATCACTGAGTTCTGCACTCTTCTTGGTCTTGACACCAGCCTCTCTTAAGACAAGCCTAGAGTACTCAGGACCAAGGCTCAACCAGTCGTTGATGGCCCTGAAGAGTTTTGGTTCAGCAGCCAGAAAGTCATCCAACCCATCAATACCATCCTTGAGAAAGTTTCGTGTTGGCGGGGGAGGTAACTCGAACGGTTTCCCAGGATGGATGTCCCTGTCCCTCATCTTCCGATACTTGAGTGCACCCAGTATCTTCTTTGACGGATTGTGTACGAGTATTATATTCCCCTCACCAAATAATTCTATCACGAGCAATTTCCCGTCGTCAGCACCTACGGTCATCTTTACAATCCTGTCTAAGTGAACTTGCTCGAAGTCATTGATACGTCTGTCCCTAAGATGGGTTCGAAGTGTCTTACCGAAAGGACTAGGTTCCTTAGGCATGGTTCTGTTGAACTCCGTGAGGTGGATTCTCTTACCCGGTTCCACGAGGAGAAAACGTACTCCTTTCTCAGGCATTCTCAATTTGAAAATGAATATCCCCGATGGGAGGTGGTAAATATTTACTATCCAAGAGCCGACAACTTCGTCCTGAAGCTCATGCACCAGTGTTCGGATATCGACCGATGAAACCGCCATAGATATACAGATGGGATGGAGTTTATCAATTGTATGACTATTAACCACAGCAACCTGCGTCGCCACTACAGCTCCCGCACGCAGAAGCAGCCTGAGTTTGGCTCATGTAGAATTCGAAGCAAGATGGATGAACTCTCACTGTTCCTCCGGTTGTTAGAGGTATCTCGAACGACTTGTCCTTGGGCATCTCTGTCTCACAAAGGTAACAGACAACCATCTCTGTGTTGGACGTTGCCGATTCTGACTTAACCTGACTACTCATTAGGACTTATACTGCTCTATTCTATTTAATACTTTAGATCATAATTATTGCCATAACAAAAGCTATTAGGTGAGATGTTATACAGGAACTGTGCCAGTTTGTCAGAAGTGCAAGAGCACTGTCAAATCCTCTGCACGATTCTGTCCCAAGTGTGGAAATGCCGTGGTCAACAATACTAAAGAATGTCCCAGTTGTCAGAAACGAATAGCCATAGCTGCAAAGTTCTGCTCCAGCTGTGGCCACAGATTCGTCAGCTCCGGTAACAGCGTGATGAAACAGGTAAAGACGAGGACAGGCAAGACACTGAAGTGTGCGATTTGCATGGGAGAGATCAAAATAGACCTTACTGCTTGTCCAGAATGTAACAATCTCTTCCACTACAACCATCTTGTCAACTGGTTATTCTCACCTGAAAGCGAGGACAAGTGCCCCATCTGCAAGACACCTCTTGATCTCGTAACAATCTGACTTCCTACCCCGATTCCTTGCTAACTCATATATACCAAAGGCCATCTTATTAACACTTGATAGCGGATACTCCAATATGACAGTTGAACACTTTGATCTGATCTCCATCGGGAGTGGCTCGGCAGGAAGAAGAGTTGCTGTGGCAATGCACAACGCCGGATGGAAGACTGCAATCGTCGAGAAGGACGTCGAAAATCATTTTGGAGGTACATGCATCTGCACAGGATGTATCCCTACAAAGGCACTCATAGAGAAGGTGAAAATGACCGGTGATTTCCAGCAGGCAAAAGTACACAAGGAGAGGATCGTCGAGAGGATTCGCTCAGGGACTCTGCGACATGTAGAAGAGAGAGCCAAGGGGAGAGTAATTAGGGGATTCGGCTCATTAGTGGACAAGAACACCATCAAAGTGGTTAAGGATGACGGCGCTGAAGAGCTCTATTCTGCAGACATCATAGTTATCGCCACCGGGAGCAAGAGCTTTATTCCCCCAGTAGAGGGACTAAGGGAATCCCATTACATAACCAGCCGAGAGATCCTTGAAATTGAAGAGGTTCCAAAGCGATTGCTCATTATTGGAGCTGGACGTATTGGTCTTGAGTTTGGCCAGTTGTTCCACGAACTTGGATCGGAGGTCACAGTATTTGAGGGATTCCCACACATCTTTGCCAACGCGGAGGATTTTGAGATGTCCGACATTATCCAGGAGTACTTGGAGAAAAAGGGGATGAAGATCTTCACTGGCAAGTTTGTGGACAAAGTCTCGGAGAAGAAACTGGATGATGGTTCATATGAATTCACGGTAACATTAAACGACGGTCCTCACAAAGGCGAGTATACAGGGGATGTCCTCCTTGTAGCTACAGGAAGACGCCCAAATATAGAAGGTTTAAATCTCGAGTCTGCAGGTATCGAGGTTGAGAGAGGAGCAATAAAGGTAGATGAGTACCTGCAGACTTCTCAAGAGGGGATATTCGCAATAGGGGATGTGAGGGGGAATCCTATGTTCACGAACTGGGCATCTTACCAGTCAGGCCTTCTTTTGAAGAACTTCAAAAAGTCCAAAAACGATCAGACTAAGTGGAGCCCAATGCCTGAGAAAGTATTTCCACGGATAGCATTCGTTCAGCCAGAATTCGCCTCAGTGGGAATGACGGAGGAACAGGCACGAGAAAAATATGGAGATGACGTCGTGACTTACAAGTATAGGAACAAGTGGCTCGGGAAGTCGATGATTGTTGATGATTGGGACGGTATCCTGAAAGGTGTAGGGAGGAAAGGTTCCGATGAGATACTTGGGGCCCATCTCTGGGGAGAGAGAACTGGTAGCCTTGTCCAGATGATCGTGCTCGCCATGGAGAACGGATTGGGTTGGACCAACCTCAATGATCTGGTCTACGGTCATCCAGTTCTTGTTGAGGGGATTTACAGTCTTGCAGGAAATATGAAAGGCTTAACATCAAAATAGAGAGTAGATATACGAGGTCACTAGGTTCGAGAATATCAGAACGAGACCAGCAGTGATTATTCCAAGTGAGAAACTCCCGACATTGGCACCCCTGTCCTCCAAATACTTTTGGCGAGCTTCTTGGATAGTGTACTTCTTCTCGAAATCGAGCTCACTTTTCTCGATCTCCGCAACTTCCTCCTCCGTGAAGTCATCAGGATCATAGAATGTCATTAACGACTTGTTACTCTTCAGGTCACCCGATTCGAGCCATATAAAGTTGACCTCACCATCTAGTATATCCTTCTGTCGGTATACCTTCTCAATCGTGTGGTCATCCCTGAACTCTAGCTCGTCGTAGACCGAGCCATTGATCATTAGATTCACTTTCTCTATCTCAGGGTCTACTCTATAAGCGGCCACCTTTACAAATTTTGAGTATGTCCCTCCATCACGTGGAGAGTAGAGGACGAAGGGGAACTGCTGTTTAAACCTTCCAGGGCCGAGCGCACCCGCAATTATCAACGCCATACCACCAAGCCCCAGATTGATGAGCATGAAAGGGTAGGTGTAAATATTCCTGACGATTATCATCCAGAAAATAATTGCAATAACCTGAATGACTAGGGCAATAATGAACGAAATTCTCAGACCATAGGTGAATTTCTGTCGATCTATAGAGAACATTCTTACCCTTACTCGGAGCTTGTTTCGTTTGTAGATGTGCTGTCTTCACCCTTGAGAAGGACTGTTCTTAGCCTCTCCTTGGCAGCCTTCTCCTCCTCCCTCTTCTTAGCATTCAGATCCGTTATCTGGTCGAAGAATGAGCGGTTCTCTTCAAGAGTGGCTTGTTTCTTTGCCTTTACTGATTTTCGATAGTCTGCATCGAATGAACGCTTGATAACTGCCCAAATGCTCATCTGTTCCTTCTCCTCAATTTTTGCAATCAGCCTTGAGATATAGATGTACTCAAGTATGAATGTGATTCCAAAGAAGAGGACAACGATGATTTGACCGAAGGCATCAAAAACCTCAGGGTTGTTCTGCAGGGGGAGCGCAAATGCGAGGAGCACAACCGAGAGTCCAATCATGACCAGCATGGGTAATGCAAGTAGTAACCAGAAGCCTTGGATTACTATTTGAGTAAAAACTGGACTACCGTTGTAGAACAGAAATGCCCATACTCCGAGCACAATGAACGGGAGGACAATGACTGGGGTGTATTCGAGTAACCTTTCAATAAACACAAAGAATTCTTCTAAGACCAAATAATTCACCTGTTAAGTTGGTAATATTTTGGACAAATATAAGGAGTACGAAATATTGAAGTGTAAAAATATCAGATTAAGCCTCTCTGCTTCTGAAGCTCCTCATCTGCGACATCGTCAGCTAATTTGTGAGTACCTTCGTTGATTTCCTTAGCAAAGTGGCATGCAACACGGTGATTGTTCTCAAATTCGACTAGCTCTGGTTCCTCAAGGAAGCACTTCTGCCTTACGAACCTACATCTTGTACAGAACCTGCATCCAGCGGGTGGATTGATGGGTGTGGGTACTTCTCCCTTGAGCTCAATCCTTTCCTTTTTGACCGTTGGATCTGGTACGGGAATGGCAGACATAAGTGCCTGAGTGTAGGGATGTAGTGCATTGTTATAGACATCATCCACATCACCAATCTCCATAATCTTCCCTAGGTACATCACTGCAACCGTGTGGCTGATCTTCTTGACGACGGAGAGGTCGTGTGCGATGAAGATGTAGGAGAAGGAGAAATCATCTTGGAGCTGGATGAGCAGGTTAATGATTGATGCCCTGACAGATACATCAAGCGCAGATACTGGTTCATCAAGTAGGATGACCTGTGGTTGCATAGTCAATGCACGTGCAATCCCAACTCTCTGTTGCTGACCACCAGAGAGTTCGTGGGGGTATCGATAGGCATGGTGGGGTGACAGTCCGACCCTGATTAGGAGATCACGAACAATCCCGTATTTTTCCCTCTCATCCACAAGGTTGTGGATCTCGAGTGGCTCAAGAATTGACTGCATTACCGTGAACCGAGGATCGAGCGAGGCTGCGGGATCCTGGAATACCATAGTAAGCTCCTTTGCATTAGCTCGTAACTCGCCCCTGCTCAGTGTCCTCAGATCCACACCCTTGAACCATACCTCTCCAGCGGTTGGCTTGTAAAGGAAGGTCAGAGTTCGAGCGATGGTTGACTTTCCACATCCAGATTCTCCGACAAGGCCAAGGGTCTCACCCTTGTGGAGATCAAAGGATACACCATCAACTGCCTTGATATCAGCAATCTTTCGGGTGAAGAAGTACCCACCTTCAACTGGGTAGTATTTCCTGAGATTTCTTACACTGAGAACTACTTCATCGTGATAGCCAGAAACGTTCTTCTTGGTATCTGAAGTACTAGAATCTTCCATAGTATTAATTTCATTATCAGTCGACAATACGACAAACCTCGAAAACGTATCTCGTTTAGACCTTTTTAACGGTTCATACCTTTACCTAAAGGATTCATAAAGTTCGAAAATCAATTGTTAATGTGCTCAGACAATCTCTATCCGTATTTTTAGGTTTGGATGATATTTTTCAGAATTATTTCATTGTTGAATTGTCATAGAGAAGACATCTCACATGGTGACCTGGGGAGAGCTCAATGGTAGCAGGAACTGTGGTTGAGCATTCTGGCATAGCCTTGGTACACCTTGGATGGAACCTGCACCCAGACGGAGGAGAAATGAGATTGGGGATAGACCCGGGGATGGTCTGTAGCTCCTCTTCCCTCTTGGAATCCACACTAGGGATTGCTCCGAGGAGACCAACTGTATAGGGGTGCTTGGGGTTTTTGAAGATGGAGTAGACATCAGCGATTTCGACTATGTTTCCTGCGTACATCACCGCTACCCTATCACACATCTCTGCGATGACACCGATATCGTGGGTGATCAGGATGATTGACGTCTGGAATTTCTCCTTCAACTCCCTCATGAGCTTAAGCACCTGAGCTTGGATGGTCACATCCAGTGCTGTCGTAGGCTCGTCGGCAATGAGGAGGTCAGGATTACAGGAAAGGGCCAGTGCAATCATAACCCTTTGTCTCATTCCACCGGAGAATTGCCATGGATAGTCACCGACCCTCTTGGCAGCGTCAGGGATACCGACAAGTTCCAGAAGTGTAATGGTTTTGTCTTCCGCCTCTTCCTCGCTTACCTGTTGGTGGAGGATGATGGCTTCCATGATCTGCTTACCGATTGTAAGGACAGGATTAAGAGATGTCATCGGATCTTGGAACACCACTGCGATTTGATTTCCACGAATCGTCCTCAGTTCACTGTCCGGGAGATCGAGGAGTGATTTACCCTTCCAGAGTATGTCTCCACCCACAATCTTACCCGGTGGTTGAGGGATGAGATTGAGAATTGACATCGCAGTAACTGTTTTTCCAGAACCGGATTCCCCTACCAAACCAAGGACTTCACCTTCCTTGACGTCGAAAGTAACTCCGTCCACCGCCTTCACCACACCATCTTCAGTGAAGAAGTATGTGTGCAGATCATCGAGTTTGAGTAATACGTTGCTTGCTGCGTCTTCCATAGTAACACCATAAATCCTGTTGCTGTTTGCAAAAAGAACATGTAGTCAAGCTCTTAATGCCATTTTTAATTGGATTCGTTCTTTGTTCCGTTCAGACTGTTAAAAAGATAAAGATATCTCATTAGATTGATTTTGACAAATCATTGTTATGAATAATGGCAGGTGGAAGACCTCTATTCAAAGTTTCAGCACTTTCATATATACTTAAGAATTTTTCACTTGGCTAGAGGGGCACAGGTCAGAGAGAACACAACGATCACACTGGGGTCTCCCTGCTTTACAGACTGCACGTCCATGATCGATTATAAGATGAGTAATGTCAACCCAGTCGTCAACGGGGATGACCTTCATTAGATCCCTCTCGATCTTTACTGCATTCTTACCCTCAGCCCATCCTAGAAGATTCATGACACGTATCATGTGCGTGTCTATTGTGATACCACTGTCTGGTATCCCAAAAGCGTTCCCAAGTACGACATTGGCCGTCTTTCTCCCTACACCTGGAAGCTTCGTCAGGTCTTCCATAGTTCGGGGAATTTCCCCGTTGTATTCATCCCTGATCATCCTTGCCATTTTGACTAAATTCTTTGCTTTGTTATTGTACAGACCGATTGATTTGATATACGGGATAATATCTTCTGGCTCTGCTTCAGCAAGAGTGAGTATTGTCGGATAGTCTGCGAAGAGTTTTGGCGTCGCCTTGTTGACAGCCTTATCGGTAGTCTGGGCGGAGAGCATGGTACCCACCAGAAGTTGGTAGGGATCCTCAAAATCCAGAGAGGTCTTGGATTCAGGATACTCCTCTCTCAGTCTCTTGATAACCTTGGAAACAACAGTTTGATCAACCATACAGATTACATGAGATAGCGTGGTATTAGAATTCTCGGAATGGCTATATCGATCGGGGAGCAAGGAGTCTAGAAATCTGCGTCTGGTAGTTCTTCATCTTCCTCTCCTCGTTCTCGATAAACTTCTTGCACTCCTTGTAAGCGTCCTTCTTCCGGAGAAGCTCAAGCTTTATCCTCTTGTACTCCTTCTCCTTCAACCTCAGATCGTTCTGGATAGACCGAACATCCTCTTCTAGCTGGAAGTGTCGGGTCCCGTCATCTCGAACTAATCGCTTCTTCGCAAGCTTCTCTGAGACCTTTATCGTCCCGATGGAGGACTCAACATTTGTGAGAACTATCTTGAGTTCATCAAATGATTTTCGGAGTGATTTAAGCTCAGATTTGAGCTCCTTAGTTCTTCTCTTTGAGACTCTGAGTTTCTCTCTGATCTTCTCAGCCTGTTCCAAATCCTTGATATATCTCCCGTAGTACCTGAGGAAGAAATTCCCACCACTGTTGTTCTTGAATGGAGTATATTTCCTGTTTTCAAGCTCTGCCAGAGTCTTGAAGAGATCGGTGAGATAAACGAGCTTGGTACCTTTGACCTCGTCGAAGACTTCAGGTACACTGGTTATAATTATAGAGGTCAAATTCTTGCAGTTGTGCTTCTCACGAATGAACTTCTCCTTGATTGGAAGCTTGTCAACTGCCTTCTCAAAGTACTGCCTCCTATTGGAGATACTCTGTCCAAATATCCATCCCTGCCAATAGCTATAATCTTTAACCTCACAATGCACCCAAGCATGTTCTCCATCCTCCAAGGGGTTTTTGGATTTGGCAACAATGTCAATCTCGGTGAGTGCCTCTCCATCTTCCGAGGTGATCTCAGAGTTGGTGTCGACCACCACCCAGTATCCAGAACTCTCAATGATGTCCCTGACTGCCTCCTCTGCTCGAAATGCTTTCTCGTTGAGGTGATCTTGATTGAATCCAGACAGAAAGATGATGAACATCGTGAGCGCACCAATCCCAATCTCGTACTCAACCCTGTCAGGATTAGAACTCTTTCTCCGCGTTCCCGCATAGAACTGTGGACGTGAGTCATCATTCTTGGGATTTACCATCAAACGGTCAAGGATCCTCACGATCTTTGCCTTCCTCGGGACTCGGACAATCTTGACCCCAGACCGGTGGTTTTCCGTCTTCTGCATAAGCTTATTGTGGAAGTCGATTAGTTTCTTCTGCTCCTCTTCATCAAGCTTTTTCATGGCCCTGTAGAAAGTAAGAGGTGACCTCAGAATCATCAGAATGGTATTGTCCCAGTATAGTCGCCTAACACTTGGAATCCTGTATTTTGGATCTAATTCACGGTTTGACTTTGTCTGACGTTCGATAGAGAATCTCTTCCTCGCCACATCCATTCGGGATCCAGTGACCTCGACGTTGTATGAGTTCACCGTGTCAAAGTGCTTTTTCCCTTCTATTGTCTCATAGATATCATCACCACGAATCTCGAAAAGTCCGTGCTTCACAGACTCCGCGATCGCGTGTATGACCATCAGTTCTGCGCCAATTAGTCCAATTAGCTCACTGTCTGACTGCAGGTTACCCTTCTTTTTGGCTTTCCACCGCCATTTGCTAATCCGGTGAATAGCCACGTCAAATCCAGTGAACTTTGTGATAACCGAAAGTGTAGGAACCGCGGTGTGCTTCTCCCTCAGCCCAAAAAGATTTGAGATAAGCTCGTCCTTGTTATGATTAGAAGCGAGGTCATACAACTTCTTACGTAGCTCATTCCACCGGTTAACAAGCACTGTTGGAATATAGTTCTCGAAAGTGGTTTTCGTTTGAGAAATTGCCATCTCCCCCGAAACTAATTCCGTACTTGTTGTCGTTCATCACGCTTTTCTCCAGAAGTATAACCCCGTTGAGAGAAGTAGGGGCTACCTCTATTTTGTTGAAATTCTGGAGTTGTCATGTGATTTGATCTGTAGTGAGAATAGTATGATTCCATAATACAATTTTCCAATCATAGCTTAAAAACTATCAAATACATTCAATCCATCCCTGAATTCAGAACAACACCGAGTTCAAAGAGAGAAATATTCTTAGTCTACACCTTCATCCTCAGAATATGGCCCACATGCCCAAAATCGTCTATGATGACAGTGACGATATCCCAGAGATTTTTATTACGGGAGTATTCGGGGGAATGTCTCCTCTCGGTGCGACAGTAATACCATACGTCGAAGACCCTGTATTCGAGAGTGCAGGGTTCACTCCTCAACTTCGTGTCTCTGAAGTCAAGAGAAAACCACGTGTAAAGATCAGAATGACCCCGGTTGCATTCAAGAGTATGGCAGAATGGATGAACAAACAGGTAAAGCAGTACGAGGAACGCTTTGGCAAAATCGAGCTGAAATCTCATGGAGACCACAACCCTCAACCCGGATCTGTTGACTTCCAGTAATCCTTGATTGCGGCATCCAAAAGGTTTATATCAACCATTTAGTAATTAAATTCAGTTGGGCATATAGTTTGCCCACGGAGATGTAGATAATGAGTTTCATAAAGACATTACTAAACAAGATGAACATCAGTGAGGTATCTGCCCACTGTGATATCCCATGTGGGATCTATGACCCCTACCAAGCACAAGTTGCTGCACACACTGTTGTGAGGATGGATGACCTAATTGCGGGGCTCGATAAGAACTCCCCTGACTACGACCACAAATTGTCAAGGTATATTGCAACCAAAGAGGAACACGGTGAACTGGCCAAACATGAGGTTAGAGTGATCTGGGGTGATTTCATGAAACCAGAGCACGCACAGCAGTTTCCCGAACTTCAGGGTCTTGTTTGGGATATCATGAAGGCTGGATCGGGAGCAAGACAGACCGCAGATAAGCAAAAAGCACTTGACCTTCTTGCCAAAGTCCAGAGATTTGCTGAGATCTTCTGGCAGATCAAGGGGAAGAGCACCAAGAGGGTTCCGTCCAACTTCCCATCGGGCGGAGAATTGGTAGTTCCAGAATGAGATTATTCCCATTTAAACTGTTCAAAGTAAAAGGAAAAAGCATGGAACCCACTCTAAAAGAGGGAGACTATGTCCTATTGCGACTAACTCGTAGGGTCAAAAACGGAGACCTTGTCGTCTTCAACCATGGTAACAAAGAGATGATCAAGCGGGTGAGTAAGGTAGAAGGATCGAAATTATGGGTGATCGGGGACAACAAGAGTCACAGTACCGACAGCAGGTACTTCGGATGGGTAGACACTAAAGAGGTAACTGGTAGGGTAATCTGGAAAATCAAGTGACCTTGGTCTTCCATCGGTTCCCACAACTAAGACAGGTAAATTCTATATAGACGTGTTCGACCCTCCCGTGGGGATGCGCACCCCCATCTGAAAGGTCTCCTTTAGAGGTAACAATCCTGTTAGAACCACATCTCGGGCAGGTGGGAATAAGCATTTCAAACGGTGAGCATGTCGATGGTCACAGTGCTGACACCAGGAATGGCAAGAAATTCATTCTTGATGTCATCAGTGGAAATCTCGTTCAACTCGGTTGAATCAAAGTAGCCCTCATAGACACAGGTATCTTGGGTAAAACAGAGACCAGTTGAGTACAGTGTCTTGATCCCCAGGGAGATGAAGATAGACCCCATCTGTCTTAGAAAATCAGGTGACAACTTGGCGATATTAATGTTGATCTTAGCAACAGTGTCTGAGTTCGTTGGGATGATCCTCACGATCTTGGAGCTTGGTGCTAAGATGATAACAGCGTGTGATCTTCCTTCTGGTTTTAGTGCGTCAATGAAGCTATCTGGTAATTTGATTGGTTCTTGTTCCGAGATTACGGTCATCTTTGCCAATGTAACTTCTGCCGGTTTATTATCTTTAGACATGTCGGTTCTCACCTTTCTTGTACTTCCTAAGTATTTAAACAATACTTACACTAGACGTTTAATCTACAAATATTGAGGTGCCACTCAGTAAGTACAAACTTTCTACGAATTTAGTAAATATAAGTTATACCCCCAGATAGTAATCTAAATTCTATTATCAAAATGATTATTGCAAATTCCCAGCATCTCTTGTGACGAGCATAATCCACAAGCCTAATATTTCTACCTACCCTCGGAGAGGAGAAGACCATGCAGAAGGTAACCATCGACACAAATTTTTTCATCACATTATTCTCCACAAATACAGACCGGTTCAAGCAATTGAATGAGATCTTCAGACGCTTGAAGATTAAGATCGTACTCTCCAACTACGTTGTCCGTGAGATGAGATGGTACATGGAGCGGGTAATCAGCCCCCACTGCGAGGTCTACACTGTAAATTCGAAGAAGCTGGAGAACTACGAGAAGCAGATCAAGCGAAAGGTTGGATCACTTCCGCAGACACCCGATGTCTCAGTAGCATATGTGGCCGATAAGGAAGGGATTCCTTTGGTGTCCTCTGATCTGAAACTCATACAGATATCCGACAAGCTGGGAATCAAGACGTTCATGAATAGCGCCTTTGCAATTTGGCTCCTCGATCAAGTGGAATTGACAGAGGATCGGATTTTCCTTGAAGAGTGTTACAAGGATCTTTTCGAGGAGGAGATAAGTTACTCTGTCAAGAGCCAGAATGTCTACGACCCAGTCATAAGGATACAAGCAATCATGGATTCCGCTCTGAAAGTGGTCAGGGAGAGTAGAATAACCGATACGCAAGAAGATGTTGAAGAGGTACCCGTTATATCCGAGGAGCACAATTTCCCCGAGTACAAGGAACTCTTTGAGATGACAATGGGTTATCGGAAGGATCTGGATCTCTACATCGATATGATGGAGAGTGGCAGTCAGCACAAACTGTTCCATGAACTGGAGATAGCATCCCACAAGCTTCTGGACCACTGCTCAGAGGTCAGGTTACTTGGAGTTCCCGAGACTGATTCAGTTTACAAAGGGGCTCTTACCACCTTGGCGCATATACTCCTGTTACAATCTACGGTGGCACTCAGTCACCATAATTTACAGGAAGCAGAAGCAGCTGTTGATTTGCTACTGCTCCTCGTCTTTGAAATCAAGGAGATCGCAGATAAGCTTGAAATGGAAGTCCACCTCCAGCGAATCCTGCTCTTTTTCCTCTCACAGCAGATATCAAGGTTGAAGATTTACTTCACACCAGCGTTTCATGCAAAATGCAGTGAGAAAGGTAGGGAGGATGTCATTGAGTTGATCCGGACCTTCGGTATACTATCCGCAGTAATTGCCAATCAAAAAGCGGAGGAAACTGCAACAGTCAAGGACTTCAATGAAGTGCAGTTCACTATGCAACTGGGATACCAGTTCATCAATGTTGGTAAACCGAAGTTCGCATGGTTGCTCCTCGAACAGGCCATTTACATGGCGGTCAATTCGAAGATCACTGGACTGATCTACGCTGTCATGGAAGTTCTACTCCCATTGCACTTCGCATACCAGAGTAGCAACACCCCGGTCGAACCTACGATCTTTGACATCATGAAATACATTGAGAAGAATGCAAAGGATGTCCCGCTCGACCCCTACTACAGAAGACTTGAGCTCAAAGAGAGAGCGAGTCCGGATGTGATCATCAAGAGGGCGAAATCTGTGGCTAGCCTACCAACTTCTCTAAGGGGATTCCTGGATGTCATCTCAGCTGAGCACACCAAGTTTACCAGGATTGGCGATGTCATACTGGTGACTGTCATCGACTGGCAGACCATGAATCTCATTGGGATTGTCGACCCTACTATGTCTCTGGACTCAACCCTGACCGTGGGTTCAAGTGTACAGATCCACTCGGGAAAGGTCAGACTGATCGAGGCGCCCCCTAAGCTTAAGAAGGCCAAGAACCTCAACTTGGTGATAATCTGCAAACCAAATAATCTCAAATTCATCACCCGCAGATCAGGTGTCGTCACCTTGACTGAGGCTAAGGAAAAAATCAGTCAGTACGATCTTGACTAATATTGAATTAATGTAAGATTGAACTAGTGGACAGTACCTAAGAATGGAAGATGGGTCTCTTCGAGAGATAGGGAGACATGGGGAGTGCCCTTGATGGGTAACCCTTATTCAACTTTGCAAGCTGCTTTGCGAGAGTCTTTCGTTTGAAGCGCTTCTTAGAACCGTCCCTTAGATTTGCTTCAAGTTCTCCCGTCTCTATCTCTTTGTCTCCAACAACAAAGACATATGGAACCCACGAGCGTCCTGCGTCCCTGATCATCTTACCAACCCTTTCACCCCTGTCATCGATATCTGCTCTGACACCCTGAGCGTGCAGGTCTTTCATGAGTTCAACACTGTACTCTAGCTGTGCATCAGTGACAGGGCACAATCTGACCTGAACGGGTGATAGCCAAAACGGTAAGCTTGGTTTCTCACCTTTTTTAATTTTCATGGCAGCCTGTTCAAGAATACCGTAAATTACTCTTTCTACGGCGCCACTCATAGAGGCGTGGAGGACGAGTGGAGTCTTCTCTGCACCCTCCGAATCTATATACTTAATTCCAAATCTCTCACCATTTTCCACATCAATCTGAACTGTCGAGAGGGCCGCTGCCTTCTTCTGACCGTCTATGACATTGAACTCGAACTTACAGACGAAGTAAGCATACCTCTTGTCGAAGAGCTCGAGCATCACCGGACGGTTGATGAGATCGATCATTGACTCAACCCAATCCCTGTTCTCGTTGTAGAAGTCCGTCTGGAATCTAAAGACCGCCTCATATTCCAGTTCGAAATCTGACATCATCTGTACACAGAGCTCATACTGCTTCTTGAACTCCATCCTTGCCATCTCCATATCGGAGACTAGAGTATGCTGATCGGGCATGGAGAAGGTTCGGAGTCGTCTCAAAGCTGAGAGCTCACCTCTCTGTTCCCTCCTGAAGCTATAGTGCGTCATCTCGAACAGTTTCAGGGGTAGGTTCTTGTACGAGATCTGGGTGTCAGCTGCTATTAGAAACTGTCCGAAACACGCCGCGAATCGCAGGAAGTAGTCCTCCGACCCACTGTGAATAGTGTACTGTCTCGCAGGGAAGCGGTTCATATAGGACTCGAGAGCAGGATGCTTGAAATTATACATGATGGGAGTCTCCACACAGTATGCGCCCTCATCCACGAGAGTGTTCGTTACGTGATCCTCAATTAGACGCTTCATGATCCAACCCGAGGGGTACCACCTCATATTTCCCGCATCACTTGCTGGCTCATAGTCCACAATTTCAAGCCGTTTCATCAGCTCGACATGTGCAGGGGGCTTATCTGCTGCCCTCTTCTTCTGGATCTCATAGATGAAGAAGTTCTGGAAGTTTGACTTCTTCTCGAACTTATACTCCTTATACGGGATGACCTCTCCACCGGGTTTCATGATGAAGAACTCATGCTTGGCCTCGTCCTCAGCAGCTATCGCCTTTGACTCGATCTCTGTCTGTTCCTCTTCCTTCCCACCCTTACCCAGTATGAATTCCCTACTGAGCTCTGAAAGTGGATGTCCTTTCACCTTGATGGTGAATCCCTTGTACCAGCCGAAAGGAGCTCGAATGACCTTCTCATACTTCTTGCTCTCCTTCAACTCCTTCTCGATCGTTCTCATAATAGTCAAGGCGATATCTGGTCTGCTGGGCTTAGAGGTGAGGTGAACCCACGGGTAGATGACGATGTTCTTCACCTTGAGCTCATCGGCCACCTTGGTGATCTCGTCTATTGATCTGGATGCAGTGCCCTTGATGTTATCCTGGTCACCATCTTCTCCAGCCATCATTGCAACAAGGGCTTCGTCGACCTTGACTGCAACGTGTTCAATCTCTTCCGCTGCTTTGATTGCGCGTTTCTTCGGTTCATATTCGAACTCGTCCGAATGCAATAGAATTATCTTCATTTCAGATTCTCCTTGTTCATATTTGAGAACGTTAATCTGCTGGTATCTACTGTGTATAAATATTCTTTCTTACTTTGGATATTAGTACACTGACTCTACTGTTGGAATGTTTTCTGACCCTGACTCGATATACCAGAGCTCGATGTCCTTCTCTGGGTCAAAGGAGTCTGAACCTTCATCCTTGGCAACTGCGTTGGAAATAGTCTGCTTGGCCAGCTTGATCAGTTCGTTCAGTGAGAGATCATCCTTGTAATTGGCGATCAGGAACTCCATTGCTTGGATATCACCACTACCAACAGCTTTGGCCTTTGTCTCGAATAGACCACCGCCGGGGTTCACAAAGTAGATTCTGGGCTCACCGTCGAAGTCAATACCTCCGAGAAGCAGTCCAATGCCCAGTGGTCGCAACCCGCCCTGCTGGGTGAACATGTGCGCATAGTCTGCGAGCTTGGTCGCGATGTACTTGATATCAGCTGGCTCAGAGTAGGTCATCTTGTGAACCTGCGCCTCTACTCTCGCTCTGTTGATCAGCACTCTACCGTCTGCAGCGAATCCTGCAAAGATTGAGGCAAAATTATCGTCGATCTTTGCGATCTTGGGGTTGGGAATGTCAAGCTCAGAGGTCCTGATGTGCCCAGCAAGAACCACTCCTGCAGAGGATTTGATTCCTATACTTAGGGACCCTCTTCTCATGGCCTCTCTTGCGTATTCTGTCTGAATTATTCTCCCTTGGGGAGAGTACATAGTAGTACTTCTGTCATATCCTGATGGTGGACTCCACATAATTTATCACTCCTTGAAGGGGTACCTCGTACCCAAAGAATTCTTTATTTCCTCCTTGCTCAGCTTCTTGATACCCTTGTCGGTGATGACTAGAACATCCATTCCATCGCCAGTTGCGATATCTTTCTTGATGGCTGATCGCAGCGCAAGAAGTGTCATGTTGACAGCTTTCTCCTCTGCAAGATCCGGCTCCCACATGGCCTCAAGAACACCTATGGCATAGGGAGACCCAGAGCCGGTGGAGGCCCAAGGTTCCTCAGTCATCGATCCGGCGATATCCATGGGGAAGACATGTGGTCCTTTCTGGTCCACACCCGCAAGGATAGGTCCGATGAAGTAGGGGAAATACCTACGGTACTGTCCATACAGGACGTTTCCGAGGAGGTTGGCTATTGCGGATGTTCCCATCTCTCTCCCTCTGTTCAGTTCGAAGAGATTGATCTCCGCTCGCATTAGCTTAATGACGTATTGAGCATCTGCGACGCTTCCTGCGATCGACATAGCAGTCTTCTCTGAAAGTACATGGAGCTTCTTAGCAGTTGGTGAAGCTACCATGTACCCAGCAGATGCTCTGTTGTCCGCAGCAAGAACTACCCCACCCTTGAAGGTCACTGCAACGGTGGTGGTTCCGTGTTTAACCTCAGGTGGTAAGTAGTCCGGCATTTTAGGTTGAGTGGGTCTACTGTGATCCATTTTCTAAACAATATCCAGAGTCTTGCTTAAAAATGACTTAGTATTAGTTAAGGTTCAGACGCTGAATACGGGTTATCTTTGAAGGTAATCTGGGAGATCTTCCATTGTCTTCCGCATGAGTTTGGCGAACTGCTCTGGTTTCTTGCTATGTATTGATAATGGGATGATTAACTCGGCACCCCCCAGACCCATGTACACGGGTAACATGTCAACAAGCATGTGGAAGTCGCCATCAGTACGCTGCCTGAATATAACCGATCGATCATCTTCAGGTATTGTGCCCCAGAATGAACCGAGAATATCCTTCATAAGGTAGTCTCCGAGGCTTATGGCATATCCCAATGAGTCACACTCTTCACCCTCAAGATCCCCGATATGTGCGATATGGCGTTTAGGAAAGATCCGCAGGTGAGCATAGCGAAGTGGGGCATAAGCCAGTCGCAGGATCATGTGCTCATCCTCCCACAAGTCAAGATCAGATCTCAGGAATGTAGACCTCTGATCATCCAAACCATCTGCAAGGTTAGCAGATGTCCTCTCTGTCAATTGACACGCGAGGCACATGTCATGCTTTTTCTGGTAGTCGTATGACTTAAAGAAGACATACTCTGTAGATCCAACCCGATGTTCCAGTCCATCGAAGATATAGACCTGTGCATGCAACTGTATAAGAGAGGAACCACTCTTCGGCCCGATATTGAAGAATGTAGTTAGTCTCATCGGTCCGTGGATATCAAATGTACCGCTAACACTGGTCGTGATTGCACGAATAATTGCAGAGGTGGCAGAAGGACTGTCCCGGGGGAACTGCAAGACCTCAGTGGGAACTACCACAAGCATTACTCCCCTCCTGTTCGAGGGGTCCACCCTTGAGAAAATGGAGAAACGGTTCACGATACTCACTGCATCTTCGGATGATAGATCCTCTATTTTGACGGGAAGAGCGCTGAATGGGTCTCCTTTGAACTCCTTTGATGTGGAAATCAGAACCGCCTCGTCACCTCCCCTGATGATACGGGACAGGACATTCTCTGGAGACAGCTCGGGCATAACCTTAGTCTTTGTTTTGGGATATTGCTCTCGTGGTCGAGAACCACGAATAGGAGCAAGTGCTAGTTGGAAACCGACAATCACCGAATCCTCAACAAAGGTCTGGAAGAGATCGTACCTTGTATCAGCACTTCTCTCCATTCGACCCCAGTCATTCGAGTTTTCCACAAATGCTCTGTCATTCCCTTCGTTATAAAATTGAATAAAGAGATTCGTCATATTCAATTCTATATTCCTGAGAAAATCTTAAATTCCTCAAAGACATGTAATTATTATCAGGAGGCTAGAGAGATTCCAATCGCATTCATTCTAATTAACGCAAATGTCGCCTCGGAAGAGGAACTAATTACTAAACTCAGAGAGATCCCAGGAGTTGTAGAAGCAAATATAGTATATGGGATTTACGACATAGTAGTCAAGGTACAGGCAGACACCCATGACGAATTAAGATCCTTGACCACCACAAAACTAAGGCACCTGTCGAACATACGGTCGACCATGACCATGATAACTGTTGAGTAAAATCATATCTGAATAAGCTTGATAAATTTCCAGTACACGAGGATCTCTTGGACAGCTACTTTCTCCTTTGGTACTTAACTTATTACTCACGTGTGGATACCTTGGTCTTCTAACCACCTTGTGGCGTCGATAGCAGCTTGGCATCCCATGCCAGCAGCGGTAATAGCTTGTCGATATCTCGTATCCACGACGTCACCCGCTGCGAACACTCCCTCAATATTTGTATAGGTGTATTTCTGTGTAAGCACGTACCCCTTTTCATCCAACTCAATCTGGTTCTTGAATATCCCTGTATTGGGTATATGTCCAATTGCTATGAATACACCATCCAGATCAAGATCCTCAAACTCTCCAGTTACTGTATTCTTGAGCTTGACTCCAGTGACAGATTCTAGGAACCCGTCTTTCTTGGAGTAGATATCCTCAACTACTCTATTAAGTAAGAACTCAATCTTCGGGTTCTCTTTGGCCCGGTCAAGCATGATTTTAGAGGCCCTGAATCCCTCTCTTCTATGGATGATGTAGACTTTCTTGGCGTATCGAGTGAGGAATGAAGCCTCCTCCATGGCGCTATCACCACCGCCAACGACACAGACTACCTTGTCCTTGAAGAATGCCCCATCACAAGTTGCACAGGAAGATACCCCAGATCCAGTGAGCCTCTTCTCTGATTCAAGTCCTAACCACCGAGCACTAGCTCCAGTGGAAATAATCACCGAGTGTGCCTTGTACTCTGCACTGTATGTCTTGACGGTGAACGGTCTTTGAGTAAAGTCGACTTCGGTGACATCTTCGTTGATTATTTCAGCTCCAAACTTCGCAGCCTGTGCCCTCATCTCCTCCATAAGATCTTGACCTTGGATGCCATCCTTGAAGCCAGGGAAATTCTCGACCTCTGTGGTCAACATCAATTGACCACCCGCTTGATATCCTGCCAGAAGGAGGGGTTTGAGTTCTGCTCTTGCTGCATAGATTCCAGCGGTGTATCCCGAAGGTCCGCCACCAATTATGATGACATTTCGAACATTTTCAGACATAGAGCAAAATTAGTGACTAATGTAATTAATATTATGGTTAAATTTCTCCAACTTTGACCATGATCTTATATAAAAATTAAATCAATATTTGTAGTCTTCAAACAGTTTTTCAAGTGTGGCACTCTTTCTTGTTAGATCCTGCAGGGTTGAAATAAGTGCATTGATTGAACCACCCTTCGTCTCGACCTCCATTGACATCTTGTCGACACTCATCATGAATGACTTCAGGACACTCATCAGGTTCTGAACGTTGTGGCCAATTTCCTCAATCCCAGTCGAGGCGATCTGGTACATCTCCCTAATATCCTCCTTTAGGTCATCGGTGGCTTTTCCAGCTCTATTAGAGAGTTCAGTCACGTCATCTGCAACAAGGTTAAAGCCCCCACTACCTATCTCTGTCTGGCTTGCTTCGATTGCCGCGTTGATGGCTACAATCTTTGTCATGTCCGATAGGTCATTCAGAGCCTTGAGCTTGTTCTCGATGTAGTTCATCGAGGCCTGTAACTTGGTCTGTTGCGTCGTGATTACGTGGTTTAGGTTCTCCAAGGTCAGAGATGCCTGATCACGAATTGAGTCAAAGCTCGACTTGGACAGACTCATATTCGAGAAGTAGTTAACAAGATCCTTCGAGAATCCGTTTACTACGGACGAAGCATCACTAATTTCATTGGTGATATGCTTTGTGACCTCCATTGTTTCAACCAGATCAGACCTAAACTTGTTTAGTGAGGAGGTAATCTCCCTAATCTCCTTGAAGTGCCGACCTGTAAGTTCTGCATTGGATATCCTCAGATCCTTGTTGGCGAGATAGGCAGTCTGGGTGCGGATACCCCTGAATCCCTTGACGAGATCGGATGAGTCGCTGAAGATTAGAAAATACATCCACGCAATCAGGGGACCTGCAGATGAGATCAATATACCTACAATGACCTTATCTATGAACGACTGATCTGCGAGATAAAATACTCCTATGACAATTGTAGAGTTTACAATGATGAAGAAAGTCACGAACTTCAGAATATTCTTCAGAATAAACGATCGCTTGAATAGAAAGTAGATGATGTAAGAAATCAGAATTGCGAGGAGTATTCCTGAACCTACTCCAAGCAAGAAATTCTGGTCTATAGTCGCCATCAACACAGCTTGGATTAGCACATTATAAAAGCAGTGAAGACATGTTGTCAAGATTAATTATAATTTTCTTGATATTGATAACCCGACATATTATATATAAGCAACCTAGAATAATTATTGCTGGTGATTAATTGACCAAAGTGAAACGCTCTTTTCTTCTCATGCACCCCGTGCGAAGAGAGATCTATAAGATTGTTTCTGAGTCCCCAGGGAACTACTTCTTCGACATCGCCAATGAACTTCAGCTTCCCCATGGAACTGCATTTTGGCACCTAAAGAAACTGGAGGATGCAGGACTAGTAAAATCTATAAAATTTGCTGGTAAGAGACTATTCTTTTCAACCTCTCTCAGGGGTGAGGAGATCGAGAAAGCCTTTGTCGTTCTCAAGAGTGAGGCGACCCAACATGTATTTCAGTACATCGTCGATAATGAGGGGTGTTACCAAGCGCAGATATCGGAAGCTCTTCAGAACCACCACGACACAATCAGGCATCATATCCAGAGATTGATAGACGCGAACCTCATCCGATCCGAGAAGAAGGGAAGGAATGTCTTCTACTACATCTCGGAGATTGGGACCAAGATCCTTTCCAGTACTACAGAGATAATCTCACAGGCATATGT
>JALWRB010000059.1 GCA_027077875.1 Candidatus Heimdallarchaeota archaeon | reverse complement strand
GGGATGATCATCTACAAGTATATCCTTACTGGATCCGAGTTTGTGATTGGGGAGAACTTCATCCAGCTCATGTTAGCCGTACTCACTACCCTTGTAGGAGTCTGGATATCCTATGACCTCAGACTGAAACTCAAAGAGGGGGCTCTTGTTGTCTTTCTCTATGTAGTATCTGTGACACTTGTGTTTGTTATCTAGTCGGAGTATTTGTCCGATAGGGCAATCACTTTCTTGAGGATCTCAATCTCCTCGACCGAAATGACCTCATCCTTCTTCGCAACATCAATTGATTGACTCACAAGATTCTTGAGTGATTCAGAGAAGACCTTGTCGAGAGCATCGAGATCCTCAGCATTCTCAAGAGATATACTTAGAACCAGCTTTAGATCCTCGATTCTCTGCTTGATCTCAGTGATGAGTGCTTCCTCGTCTTCGCTGATCACAGAGTCCTCCATTGCGGTATGAACAATCTCCTCAATAAGCCCAGTGAGTTCAGCTAACATGTCATTATAGCTGTCTTCCATCAAGTCCCAAGAGTATATCTAGAAAATAAGTCTTCCTAGTGCAGTTCAAATGATTATTTGATAATACCCCAGTTCTGGAAAATGTGAGAGAAAATTCACTAATGCTTTAGCATGAAACGAAATTTAATAATAGTACACTGTATATTTATGATGTAGCTCAATTATGTCGCTAGCTGCTGTCTCAGAGGAGATTTTACAAAATAGAGTCGTAATATTTGGAGGATCAGAGACAGCTCATTCCATTCAGAAATTAGTTAAGCAGAGTTTCCATGAAGAGGAAGGGCTTATCCTTTTCTCAGAGAACAGTGACCTTAAAGCGATATTTCGAAATACTGATTCAATCAGCTTGGCTATATTTGATGGAGATGATGAAAATATATCCACGCTAGAGCTTGCTCATTCTCTGGAGTTCAAAGATGCAGCAACAAGAATGGTGATAATCACAGGAGATACTCCTTCGGTTCAAAAGTACCGGGAAATCATCAACTCCAATCTTATACATGAGTTAGCCACATTGAAGGAATGGGAAGAGGATATTGATCTACGAATAACCCGACATGTTGCAGACTTCTTTGTAATACGGATGATGGAGGAAAACTTGATCAAGGAACTGGAAGACGAAAACCTTCTGAGATCGTATTCCAATGAATTCGTCGGATTCATAATGACAAACTTCTCCTTGGTGAAATACGCGATCCTCAAGGATGTGAAAATGCGTGAAGAGGAAATTCTCATTGGTTCATACCTTGGTTCTGTCCTCGATATGATACAGTCGACAGAGTCTGAAGTCCAGTCGAATTACTCATTCAAACTTGGAAATTTAGAGATTATTTCCGAGCAAGTTGGAGAGATAGGATATTTCTTTCTATTCAAGGACCTCTCACCAAGATATCGGGATCAGATTTCAAAAACTGTCGAACAAGTAATTAGTACGATGGTAGAGACCGTTGGCACTCATTTTCTTGATCCGAATATCATAGGAGACGAGGACATAGGGAGAATCGAGATAGTCCTGAACAATTATAATCTAATATTCGATCGGGATGTCAAGAGATTAGAGAAGCCAACAATACTGGCACTGACCCATAAATCCCGATGGAAAGATATTGTTGAGTCACTGCGGGATGTATACCGAGTCACATTCAGCTCAGACTTCGAGGAGCTAATGATCATGTCAACGTCTATTCAGCCAGAAGTATATCTATTCGACCTAGAATTGGTTGATGAAGAATTGGTCTTCCAACTCTCAGAGCTGATAACCATAGAAAGACCGAACCTGCAGATGATCTATATTTTGGTACGGGATGATCCAGAATATCTTTCCTCATTTCTGAACAAGAACTACAATGTCTATGTTTTGCTCCCGAATGACAAGGATAAGATCCTTGAAGATATCTTGATGAATGTGTCATCGAGTGTGATAACCCATCAATTCTCTCATCTCGACGTTGTCCCGAAACTACCCGGTATGAATATCAAGTCCTATCTAAGTCTGGCTTACAGGAACCTCCCCCTCTCGGAGTACAACAAGGAACTAGCTCCAGAGCTTGTTGCGTCAAGATTCATCTACCAAGACAAGGTCATATACGAGATGAACAAGTTTCCAGACCTTGATATTTTTAACGAGATGGATGTTGCCCATCTATCTAAATCCCTCAAGGAATTTGGTCAACACATCTCCGACATCGACTATATCTATAGTATGAAAATCAAAAACTCTACTGTGATCTTCATAGATCATTTCACATTTAATTTTATCTTCATTCTCAACAATCTTCACGTCAATCAAATCGAGAAAGTCGGAGCATTGGTTAACGAACATGTCGATATGCTCTCATCGATTCTTATGTCATCAGAGCTGAATGACACACCCGATAGTTCAGAGTTAGATAGGTACATGGATGACTTAGCTATCAAGATCTGTTCCATTCATAATGAGAAATCTACTTAATCGCTGTACCTATCAGTATGAGAATGGACGCCAGCAATCCCAGAAGGTTTGAGAACACAAGACTGAGTACAAGCAGTAAAATTCCAGTTGTCGTTGCATCTGTTGTTTTCTTGGGAGCGGAGATAATGATGAAGAGTATCCCGATGACTGTGTAGACGATCCCAACGATAATATTCCCAAAACTCTGAATCAAACCGTCTATGATGGAGTAACCTGCATTATTCGAGAACCTGAGTCCATAATTTGATCCAATAGCAAGATTGATTCCTCCAATGATCATGAACACTCCTGCAATGATGCCAAGTATCTTGCCAATAGTGATGAGAGTTTTATTTGTCACTTAACTGGATCAAGCCACTGAGAGTTATAAGGATATTGTGGCAAAATCTGTAAGTTTCACATTGAGAAATGACAAATTCCAGACACCACTAGTGAAATTTATAGTCAACATCTACAAGACGTGTATAGAATGAACGGATATAACGGAAAATTCCTCGTGCTAGACATGAGCAAGAAGGAAGCATCCGAGTTCACTTATCCCGAAGAATGGCAGAGAACATTCATCGGGGGAAGAGGATTCGCGGTAAAGATTCTCTGGGACAACGTGCCACCGGGAACAGATCCTTATAGTGAGGATAACTGGCTGGTCTTCTCTATCGGACCACTCTCTGGACTGTCACTCCCGTCTAGCAGCAAGATGATTGTCGCAGCCAAGAGCCCACTTACGGGTGGATATGGAGATGGCAACCTCGGGACGAGGGCCAGCCCCCAATTGAAGAAGGCTGGATACGATGGTATCATCGTCAAGGGTAAAGCGGAATCTCCGACATACGTGGTCATCGAGAACGATAAAGTAGAATTCCACGATGCCAAGGACATCTGGGGTAAGGGAACCTACGACACCGAGAAATACCTTATCGAGAAGTACGGGAAGAAGGCAGGATTTCTCTCCATCGGTCAGGCGGGTGAGAACCTTGTCAGGTATGCTACGGTGAGGAGTCAGGAGGGAAGGTCTGGAGGCAGGCCGGGAATGGGCGCAGTCATGGGCTCCAAGATGCTGAAGTCTATTGTCGTGAAGGGAACGGGTAAATTCCCACAGGCAGAACCGAAGGAGGCTCTGAAGCTGGGGAGTGAGGGTTACAACATGGTGAAGAATGCCCCTAACTACGATCACTGGATGGGGCAGGGTACTACCATGATCCTTGACTTCCTCCAAGAGTCCTCCACACTCCCAGTGAGGAACTTCTCAGCTGGAACATATGAGCTTGCTGCAAAGGTAGATGGCTCCGAACTGGAGAGGACAAAGATCGAGCAGATTGGATGCCCCCGCTGCAACATGCAATGCGGTATCGTCATCAAGGATGCGGAGGGCAACAACTCCGAGCTTGACTACGAAAACATTGGCATGCTCGGTCCAAACATCGGGATCGGGGACCTCCCGAGGGTCGGGGTACTAAACTACATGGCAGATGACTACGGGCTTGACACGATATCCACAGGCTCTGTCCTAGGAATGGCTGCAGAAGCATCGGAAAATGGGGTTCTCGGTGAGACCTACTCATGGGGAGATTTTGAGAAGTCCAAGGACCTGATTACAAGAATTGCTACCAGAGCAGATAATATTGGAAGTCTCCTGGCAGAGGGGACAATGAGAATGGCCCAGAAATGGGGTGGTGATGCCAGCAAGTGGGCGATCAATGTCAAGGGATTGGAAGCTTCAGCATACAACGCAGCCACTGTTCCAGGAATGGCACTGTCCTTCGGAACCAGTCCTATTGGAGCACACCACAAGGACGCATGGGTCATACAGTGGGAGATCCAGTTCTCGGAGAGAGACGCATACACACCCGACAAGGCAGAGAAGGTCATCGAACTTCAGAGGATCAGAGGGGGGATGTTCGAGAGCCTCGTGACCTGTCGGTTCCCATGGATAGAGCTTGGATACGACCTAGAGGCCTACCCCAAGTTCCTCGAGAAGGTAACTGGCAGATCTGGCTGGAATCTCGACGAGGTCTTCGAGGTGGCGGACAGAATCTACGCCCTTATACGTGCATATTGGGTGCGTGAGTTCGTCGCGGAAGGTAAGGTCTGGAGCCGTAAGATGGACTACCCAGCAGAGAGGTGGTTCGTCGACGGTCTGAAAGACGGTGGCAAGTACACGGGAGGCCACCTAGAGTACGACAAGTACGACGAGCTCCTCAACTCTTACTACGGTTTCAGGAACTGGGATCTTCGAGGGATTCCGAAGGAGGAGGAGTTCAAGAGGCTCGGACTTGAGCATGAGGCAGAGCAACTATCCAACCTTGTAGACCTTGAGTAAACGATAATCGCAGAGTCTTTAACATAGTAATCCATCATCTATCTATGGTCACGATTCGACTGGTAAGTTACCTTGAGAAAATGGCAGGTTTCAGGGAGAAAGAGATCAAGATAGAAGAACCGACACGTGTCCGTGACCTGATAGCGTTTGATCTCCCAGACGAAAGGCTCATGGTTGTTGTCGATGACATTGGTGGAGATCTTGATACGGTGGTTGACAACGACTCCCGGGTTGTCATCTCTCCGATATTTGGGGGAGGTTAGGGGAGATTGTCCAGCATTCGCATCTCATCATCACCAAGTACGAAGTCAAAGATATCAAGGTTTAGCCTCTGATGCTCAGGTCTATTTGCCTTCGGTAGAGGGACGAGCCCTTTCTGAACGGACCAACGTAGCATTACCTGCTCTGGGGTCTTGTCATGATTTTCCGCAATCTGACGTAATGTCCTGTTATCAGATTGTCTACCATGTTCAAGAGGTGTGTAAGCCTCGATGACAATCTCATTATCTTGGCAGTACTCGATCAGTGGTCTTGGATATCTAAATGGTGAAACATGCACTTGGTTGACAGCAGGGGGAGTACTCGACCGATCCGCAAGCTCCTCAATCTGTTCGATGGAGTAGTTGGAGACACCGATGTACTTTGTGATTCCCTCCTCAAGGGCCTTCTCCAACCCATTGTATGCTCGGGTTCGAAGATCGAGGGAGTTCTGGGGCCAGTGCACGAGGTAGAGGTCGACATAGTCAAGTCCAAGCTTTGACATACTTCTCTCAATCGCAGTCTCAGGATCTGAGAATTCATTCGGCCAGATCTTCGTGGTGATGAAAAGATCCTCGCGATTGACAAGACCCTTTTCTATTGAATTCCTAACTGCCTTCCCCACAATCTCCTCGTTCTCATAATAAGAAGCAGTGTCAATAAGTCTGTACCCGTTCTCTATACTGCGCTCTATTGCCTTTCTCCCCTTTTCACCTCGAACATCCCATGTCCCAAACCCGATGACAGGGATTTTAATCCGATTCGTTGATAAATAGTCCATAGGAACTGAGACTTGCCGGATCTATAAAAACACTCTGCAATTCCTAGAAACCAAGTCTAGCAAGAAAGTAGCCCACCTTCTCTGTAGTTCCAATCGGTGTATTCACCAAAGAACGGGAAGTTCCAAGTACGAGTATTCTATCTCCGTCGATAACGATAGACGGGATATATACTGGGCTGGTAGAGTTGAATCCAAATCTCGAAACCGTTTTGGGTATAGAGGATGAGATATCAAGTACTTCTACAAACGAGAAGTAGAAATCTAATCCAGTGAAAAAAGCAGAAGTAGCTAGAAACACATATTGTTCGGTAATACCTAATACTGTCATATCAGACCTATCACGAGTGTAGATACTAGATAATTCGCTAGCTGTACCATTCAACTGGATGTTGTACAAGAACAACTTATCAACTCCAATTAATTGACCTCTATTCCAGAATACCTTCTCGACAGTAAGCAAATCTCCTGAGACAGTTTTGAGGATATCTGTTCGTCTGTGTTCACCGTTCTTGGTGAAGCTTGCTAGGAAGTTGAATTCCTCGTTATAGTCACCGTTCACTTTGGGAATTTCACTGGATGAGCTAGAACCAAAGACCAATATCTCAGATCCGATAATTTCGATCTGACTGATATCGTCATACTCTGACCCACCAAAGTAAGTACTCCATACTAGCTCCCCCCCTCTTGAGAGTTCCAGAACAATTCCATCAGGGATCACGTAATACCCATCAGTTTGGTTCAGGGAATGCTGGGGGTATGTGCCATTGATGATAGGGAAATCAGGAGACCACGTGATTCCAACTGCGTAGATATTGTTATCTGAGTCGAATGTGATATCCCATAGATGATCCTCACCTCTCCCACCAAATTGTTTCTGCCAGATCAATTTGCCACTTGTGGAGTACTTTGAAAGGAGGATGTCCATATCGATCCCAGTATCATTCGAAGGCAATTCAATAGTCTCAGAAATTACAAGAATATTGTCTTCAGCATCAACAAAGAGACGGGAATTGCTATTTCTTCCATCTAGGGTAGTACTCCAGACTATCAAATTCCCTGATACTTTCATAAGCTGATTACTGGTCAGGACAATGACATCACCAAGAGAGTTGACTTCGATGGATCCAACGGGATCAACTGCTACTGGAGCAATTGACAGTAGAAGCGATTCATTATCATCCGATAAATCATCCAGTAATACAGGAGTTATTGCGATGATACCTACAGTAAGAACGAAGATTTCAGCAACTACTAATGCTTTCATGGTTCAACATTGTCCTGTTCATTGATAAGTAATATGTGGATTCCCATACTTGGAATGCTAAGACCACCATTCCCAAATTGAGAATATCCACCACAAATATAAATCGAGAGACAATTGAATCGTGTGGACAGGAATAAGCCCATTAATATCCTAATCTCGTTGTTGTATGGGATTCTAACGATGGAAACTTTCTTTCTCCTATACAAGGGATTATTCTATGAGACAATCCTGTTCATACTCACCATAATTTTAGCCTTGGTAATTCGTCTGGTCAA
This sequence comes from Candidatus Heimdallarchaeota archaeon, assembly GCA_027077875.1. GTDB lineage: Archaea > Asgardarchaeota > Heimdallarchaeia > Heimdallarchaeales > Kariarchaeaceae > S139-21. Next base: position 1,247 of record JALWRB010000059.1, on the reverse strand, counting down.
TACCCAACGAACTAGTCCATGGAAGGAACTCAGAGAGGAACTGACTGAGATCCTTGTCCACACAGGAGCCCTTCCTGAGGGAGACCGAGACCTAGATGTTAATCTTGATCCAAGCTATCTGGTGGACAGTTTCAAGAATGAGGGTGAAGCGTTGGAGTTCATTTCCTCTCTCCGAAAAATAGGGATAGACGGAGTTCTTATTCTACTTCTCTTGGCAAAATACAGGGAGAAGTTCGCATCGGTCAAGGCCATCAATGAAAGATTGGATATCCCAATGAGCAGTCTGTACAGAGTAATTGAGAGAATACATAATATGGGATATATCAGCAGTAAATCAGTCATTGAGAATCCATCGAAGAGGTATTATCAGATCACACCAAGGGGAGAAGATGCCCTCATTGTCCTGTATGAATACCTCCCATTGCGTCATTAAAGGTCACTTGGAGAACTAGACAAAAAGTATTGGAGATTGTATCAAGGATTAAATATCAAATGGCTCCATGCAGTGCCATATGATACGGATACTCAAAAATACCAAACGGCGTGTCCTGCGTAAAAGCATTGGTGTCGTTCACCTACAGCTCCACGGTAAGATTCCGTTCTTCAAGGAGAAGAAGTCTTTTGTCGAGAAGAAGGTGATGCCACCTCCACCACTCAGTCTCTTCGAGCTCCGTGCGAATCTTGAGAGATTGTCGAGGAACCACACGGTCAAAGCCTTGCTGATCGAGGTTGGTCAACCTGAATTCCAAGGGTTGGCAGACATTCACGAACTCAGGGACATAATTCTGAACTTCAGGAAGAGCGGAAAACCAGTGTGGGTCCTCTACCATCACCTCTCTTTCAATGGCTATTATCTGGCAACCGCAGCTGACAAGATCTTTGTCCTTAGGGCTTCGGTCTTCCATGTCAATGGGATCTCAAGTACCGTAAACTTCTACAAGCAGTTCCTCGCTCAGCACGGATTCGAGGTGCAGGTGCTACAAGTCACTCCATTCAAATCAGCAGGTAACTTTCTTGCCTACGACGAGATGCCTGATGAGCAGAGGGAGATGATAAACTGGCTCATCGACTCGATGTACGACTCCATCACCACAGCAATGGCAGAGGGGAGGGGAAAGAGCATTGAGGAAGTGAGGAAGATGATAGATTCATGCCCAATGACCGATCAGGAGGCCTTAGACAATGGCTGGATCGATGGAGTCCTCGACGGAGGAATAGAGGAGATTGTTGTGGAAGAGTTTGGGAAA